>DNMQ01000131.1 GCA_003488145.1 Pseudomonas sp. | reverse complement strand
AGCATGTCGTCGATCATCCGGGACATGCGCTGCAGCTCCTCCAGATTCGAATGCAGGTTGTCCTGGTACTGATCCACCGTACGCGCGCGGGTCAGCGCCACCTCGGTGTGAGTCATCAGATTGCTCAGCGGTGTGCGCAGCTCGTGGGCGATGTCGGCGGAGAAGTTCGACAGCCGCACGAAGGCGTCCTCCAGTCGCGCCAGCATGGCGTTGAACGCCTGCACCAGCTGCTGCAGCTCGGCCGGTGTCGACTCTTCGGGGATGCGCTCGCGCAGCGACTTGGCCGAGACGGAGGCGGCCACCTGGGTCACCTCGCGCAACGGTCGCAAGCCGCTGCGCACCAGCAGCCAGCCGAGCAGCCCGCTGAGCAAGGCACAGAGCACCAGCGCCGACCATAGCCAGCCGCTGAACGTATGGAAGAAGGCCTTGTGCGCGGTGACATCGAGCAGGATCAGCAAGGTCAGCCGCTGCGCGCCGATCGCGACATGCCCGGCCTCGCCACGCCAGACGTGGCCGTCCAGTGTCAGCTCTCCCGCCTCCCGGCCGATCAGCTCGAGTAACGGCGGTTCCGCTTCATCAACGCCCGGCTGAGGAAACAGCTGTGCACCGCGTTCATCGAAAATGAAACCGCGCATCTCGCTGTGCCCGCCGAGCAGCGCCTGCAGCTGTGGGCGAACGCGCTCGAAGTTCTGCAGGTCGTCCAGCTCCCCCAGCAGGCGTCGGCTTGCCTCGAGCTTTTCGTGCAGCGTATGGCGGTCCAGTTCGTCGAAGTGATGTTCGCTGAGCTGGCTGAAGAAGTAACCGGCGGCCGCCAACACGCCGGTCACCGCGAGCATGAACATCAGGCTCAGCCGCGCGGTCAGCGACAGCCGCTTCATGGCGCGTCCGGCTCGTCGAGCATGTACCCCATGCCCCGTGCGGTGTGGATCAGCTTGGGCTCGAAGCCGTCGTCGATCTTCACCCGCAAGCGGCGGATCGCCACCTCGATGACGTTGGTGTCACTGTCGAAATTCATGTCCCACACCTGGGAAGCGATCAGCGACTTGGGCAGCACCTCGCCGCGTCGACGCAGCAGCAGTTCCAGCAGGGCGAATTCCTTGGCAGTCAGGTCGATACGCTGGCCAGCCCGCACCGCGCGGCGCTTGAGCAGATCGACCTCCAGATCGGCGATCTTCAACTGGGTCTGCAAGGCCGCCGCGTTGCCTCGTCGCAGCAGGGTGCGCACGCGCGCCAGCAGTTCGGAGAACGCGAACGGCTTGACCAGATAATCGTCGGCGCCCAGCTCCAGCCCCTTGACTCGATCCTCGACGCGATCGCGCGCGGTCAGAAACAGCACCGGCACCTCGTTGCCCGANNCGGTCGACGGTGAAGCCGGCCTCGCTCAGCCCCTGCTGCAGGTACATGCCGGTTTTCGGTTCGTCTTCAGCGACCAGCAATTTCATGGCGGCAAGTTCCTTCGGTGGCGACGCCGCAAGTGTGGCAGTGCCCGCAGCTGGGACGCCACGAAGCTGACAAAAAAGTAATCTTCCGATCAGCCTTTTGTCAGGCCGCCGGGGTTAGCGTGGTACTCAGAAAAATGAGGCTTGACCTTGCCATCGCGTCAAGGTTGAGCATCAAGCCAGTGCTACCAAAACTGGCTAACCGAGGACCATCCCATGACCAGCATTCAACTCAAGGTATCCGGCATGACCTGCGGCGCGTGCGTCCGGCATGTAACCGCGGCACTACAGCCCTTGGCGGGTGTCGAGCGCGTCGAGGTCGATCTGGCCGCCGGGGTCGCCCGGATAGACGGCACGGCCGATAGCGCAGAGCTGATCGCCGCACTCGACGAAGCCGGTTACCCTGCCGAGGTCACCACCGACTCGCCTGCCCCGACGCCCCGCAAAACCGGATGCGGTTGCGGCTGCAACTGAACATCGCTCTGGAGAAGCCCATGAAACTCTACCTCACCGCACTCGCCGCTCTGCTGATGTCCGGCATGGCCCACGCCGCGGATGTCATCGATGTGCACCGCGATGCCAACTGCGGCTGCTGCAAGGACTGGATCAAGTACCTGGAGGCCAACGGTTTCGAGGTGCGCGATCACGTCGAAAGCAACATGTCTGCGGTCAAGCAGAAGCTGGGGGTCGCCCCGCGCCTTGGCTCATGCCACACCGGTGTGATTGACGGCAAGTTCGTAGAAGGCCACGTTCCGGTTGCGGCGATTCATGAGCTGCAGAAGCGCGACGATCTCGCCGGTGTTGCCGTACCGGGCATGCCGGCGGGCTCGCCGGGCATGGATTATGGCCAGCCGCACCAGCAGTACCAGGTGATCGGCCTGACCACCAAGGGCCGCGATCTGGTGCTCGGCGACTATCTCGGCGCGCAGCCGGTTCGCTAAGCCGCGCTGCCATCAGGACAGGCGATGCCGTTCGGCATCTCCGGCAGGGCCAGCCCGATTGGGGCTGGCCACGCTGCCAGCTGACAAAATCGTAATTTTCGCTTCAGGTCGCTGACAGATGCACCGCGCTATGGTGCTTGTCACAAGCGTTGCAACGTCGCGCCTGCGCGACGGCAAACCAACAATTCGATCGACCGAACAGGACCCGCATGCAATTGACCAGTTCTCGGCGCACCTTCGTCAAAAGCCTGGCTGCCGGCGGCGCCGTCGCTGGCCTCGGGCTGTGGCAACAGCCCGTCTGGGCGCTGACCAGCCCAGGTCAGCCGACGGTGCTCAGCGGCACCGAGTTCGACCTCACCATCGACTCCATGAGCGTGGACTTCACCGGCAACCGCCGCACTGCCATGGCCATCAACGGCAGCATCCCCGGCCCGCTGCTGCGCTGGCGCGAGGGCGATACCGTGACCCTGCGCGTGCGCAACCGGCTGCCCCACGACACCTCCATCCATTGGCACGGCATCCTGCTGCCGGCCAACATGGACGGCGTACCCGGCTTCAGCTTCGCCGGCATCGCGCCGGATGGCATGTACGAATACCGCTTCAAGGTCGTCCAGAGCGGCACTTACTGGTACCACAGCCACTCCGGTTTTCAGGAACAGCTGGGCGTCTATGGCGCGCTGATCATCGATCCCAAGGAGCCCGACCCATTCAGCTACGACCGCGACTATGTGGTGTTCCTCTCCGACTGGACCGACGAAAGCCCGGCGCGGGTACTAGCCAAGCTGAAGAAACGCTCGGACTACTACAACCGGGGCCGCCGCACGCTTGGCGATTTCATCGACGATGTCGCCGACAACGGCTGGAGTGACACCGTCAGCGAGCGCTGGGCCTGGGCGAAGATGAACATGTCGCCGACCGATCTGGCCGACATCAGCGGTGCCACCTATACCTACCTGCTCAACGGCCAGGCGCCGGACGGCAACTGGACCGGCCTCTTCCAGCCAGGCGAGCGCATCCGCCTGCGCCTGATCAACGGCTCGGCGATGAGCTACTTCGACTTCCGCATCCCCGGCCTCAAGCTCACCGTGGTTGCCGCCGATGGGCAGAATGTGGAACCGGTGCAGGTGGACGAAGTGCGCCTGGCCGTGGCGGAAACCCTCGACGTGATAGTCGAGCCGGACGGCAGCCAGGACGCCTATACCCTGTTCGCCCAAGCCATGGACCGCAGCGGCTATGCCCGTGGGACCCTGGCCGTGCGCGATGGCCTGCAGGCGCCGGTGCCCGAGCCCGATCCGCGCCCAGAACTGAGCATGGAGGACATGGGCCACGGTGATCATGCCGCCCACGGCCAGGCTGCAGCGGCACCCGCGCAGGGTCATGACGCCCATGCCGGGCATGGCGCGATGGACCACGGCCAGATGGACCACGCGACCATGGGCCACGGCTCGTCCGGCGGCGGTATGCAGGCGCATCCGGCCAGTGAAACCGACAACCCGCTGGTGGACATGCAGACCATGATGCCGGTGCCCAAGCTGGACGATCCCGGCATCGGCCTGCGCGACAACGGCCGGCGCGTGCTGACCTACGCCGACCTGCGCAGCACCTTCGCCGATCCGGACGGCCGTGAGCCGACGCGCACCATCGAACTGCACCTGACCGGGCACATGGAGCGCTTCGCCTGGTCGTTCGACGGCATCCCTTTCGCCGATGCCGAGCCGATCCGCCTCAGATACGGCGAGCGGGTGCGCTTCGTGCTGGTCAACGACACCATGATGCACCACCCCATCCACCTGCACGGGCTGTGGAGCGATCTGGAGGACGAACACGGCAATTTCCAGGTGCGCAAGCACACCATCGACATGCCACCGGGTTCGAAACGCAGCTATCGCGTCACCGCTGACGCCCTCGGTCGCTGGGCCTATCACTGCCACATGCTGATGCACATGGACCTCGGGATGTTCCGCGAAGTCCGCGTAGAAGAATGACGGAGAAGCCTATGAACACGATCAAATTGCACGCCCTGCTCGCCATCGGCCTGACCGCCGCTCTCAGCCTCAACGCCGCCTACGCGCAAAGCGAGCACGACGGTCATCATCCCGCCAACGCGCCAGCCGAACAGGCCGCGCCGCAGGCCAGTCAACCCAAGCCCGGAAAAAAGCAGGGCGACATGATGCAGGGCATGGACCACGACAAGATGCAGGACATGCACGACCAGCACATGGGTTCCGACCACATGGACCACGGCAGCATGGGCGACGGAAAGATGCAGAAGGACCTGCCAAAGGGCGCCGAACAAGGCAAGCCGCATGATCATTAAGACACTGCCGGTCGCCATCGCCCTCGCACTGGCTGCGACGGCGAGCCAGGCGCAGCAGGCCAGGGATCATTCCGGACACGCCGGGCACGCTGCGCCAGCGGACCACAGCCAGATGGATCCTGGGCAGATGGATCACAGCCAGATGAACCATGAGCCCATGAACCAAGGCGGCATGGATCATCGCGATCACAGCAGCATGGATCACAGTTCAATGGCTCACCCACCGGTCACCGGCGTTGGCACCGGACAGGAGCCGCGCACGCCAATCCCTACGATCAGCGATGCTGACCGCGCCGCGGCATTTCCCGACCTGCCGCCTCATTCTATGCACCAGGGCGGCAGCAATTTTCTGTTCCTTGCCGATCAGCTGGAATGGCAGGACGCAGATAAAGGCAGCACGCTGGCCTGGGACATTTCCGGCTGGTATGGCGGCGACATCGACCGCCTCGCCTTCCGCTCCGAGGGTGAGCGCACCAATGGCCGCACCGAGGAGGCCGAACTGCAGCTGCTCTGGAGCCACGCCATCGGCCCCTGGTGGGAAACCGTCGCCGGCGTGCGCCAGGACTTCAAGCCTGGTTCGCCACAGACCTGGGCCGCCTTTGGCGTGCAGGGCATGCCACTGTTCGGTCTGGAAACCGAAGCCACGGCTTTCCTTGGCGAGGGCGGCCAGAGCGCGCTGCGCCTGGAGGCTGAATACGACATCCTGCTGACCCAGCGCTGGGTACTGCAGCCCACCGCGGAACTGAACCTGCACGGGCGCAACGACCAGGCGCGCGGCGTCGGCTCCGGTCTCAGCGACGCCAGTGTCGGTCTGCGCCTGCGTTACGAGATAAGTCGTCAGTTCGCGCCCTATGTCGGCGTCAGCTGGGGCCGTGCCTACGGCAATACCGCTGACCTGCTGCGTGCCGATGACGAAGACGTCAGCGAGGCGAAGCTGGTAGCCGGTATTCGCTTCTGGTTCTGAGGCCCCACGTATGAAGGCTGTCCTGGCGACACTGGCACTAAGCACCCTGCTGGTCGCAATCGGCGGCGCGCTGGTGGTGTATTCCGGCCTCATCGATGTCGGCGCGGACGCCCCGCACAGCGCGCCACTGCACGCCGTGCTGGAGACCACCCGTGAACGCGCCGTGGCCGTGCGCGCCCGCGACCTCGAAGTGCCGACGCTGGGGTCTGCCGAGCAGATTCGTTCCGGGGCGGGCAACTACGCGGCCATGTGCGTCGGTTGCCACCTGGCGCCCGGCGTCGAGCCGACCGAACTGAGCCAGGGTCTCTACCCCGCGCCCCCAACGCTTGCCGAGGACTCCCGCGACAACGACCCGGCCGCGACTTTCTGGGTCATCAAACATGGAATCAAGTCCACCGGCATGCCGGCGTGGGGCAAGTTCATGGAGGACCGCTACATCTGGTCGCTGGTCGCCTTCGTCGAACAGCTGCCCTCACTCACCCCGCTGGAATACCAGACGCTGGTGGACTCTAGTGACGGCCACCAGCACGGTGGCGGTGAATCGGACATGCACGATCACAGCGGCCATGCGCCGGCGCAATCGGAAGCAGTACCGGAAGCCGACGTACACCACCACCCGGACGGTAGCCGCCACGTGCATTGATGCGCTGCGCCATGAACGGCGCAATCGTCCTTCAAGCCGTTCGCTTCAGCGCTTCGCCTCGATCCGTCCGACTCGCTCCAGCCAACCCGACTCCAGGCGTGGCTGATCGGTGTCCATGTTCCGCGCCTCCATCGCCTCGCGGTGACGATCAATCTCGGCAACCGAATCGCTGAGGCCGCTGGAGTTGCCATCGAGCCGATGCATCTGCGTCAGCCCCAGGTGATAGAAGCGCAGCAGCTTCATCGCATCCGGGTCGCCCGCACTTACGCCTGCCTTGACCTGGTGCATCATGTTGGTCACACGCATCAGGCTGCGCTTGAGCTTCCAGCCGTACACCGCCGCCGCCATCCACGGCTGCTGCCAGTACAGCCACCTGACGATTCCGATCGTCAGCGCCAATCCGGCCACGACACCAATGATGTTCAGCCGCAGGTTGTC
>DNMQ01000137.1 GCA_003488145.1 Pseudomonas sp. | reverse complement strand
TTCTGCCTGGAGCAGGCCGGCATCAAGCCGTCGGACGTTGACGTGGTGGCGATTCCCTTTGCGCCCATCAGCATTCT
Organism: Pseudomonas sp.; assembly: GCA_003488145.1. Lineage (GTDB taxonomy): Bacteria > Pseudomonadota > Gammaproteobacteria > Pseudomonadales > Pseudomonadaceae > Stutzerimonas. The sequence goes on along the minus strand of DNMQ01000137.1, from coordinate 19,620 downwards.
CGAGAAGGCTCGCTGGCACTACGCCAAGCGCTACTGGTACGCCCCGGATCGTGCGCTGGACGCCATCCTCATGGGCAACCGGCGCTACTACCGCTACAAGAAGCGCATCGAGTGGTGCCTGCAGCAGCTCGGCTTCGACCTGAAAAAGGTCAAGCTGCAGCCGGTCGAGCACCACCTGGCTCACGCCTCCAGCGCCTATCACTGCTCGGGCTTTACCGAGAAGACCGCGATCCTCGGCATCGACGGCAAGGGTGAATACGCCACCACCTTCTTCGGGTGGGGCGAGAATGGCAAGATCCACAAGATCAAGGAATTCTACGACCCGGATTCCCTCGGCGGTCTCTACGGCGCGATCACTGAATACCTCGGTTTCGAGATGCTTGATGGCGAATTCAAAGTCATGGGCATGGCGCCCTATGGCGATGCGGCCAAGTACGACTTCTCCCGTTTGGCGTCCTTTGAGAGCGGCGAGCTGACCATCAACACCGACTACGCCAACGTCATCGGCTTCCGTCGCTACAAGGAAAAGGGCAAGGGTTACTACTTCTCGCCCAAGCTGATCGACTGGCTCGGTCCGAAGCGCGAAGGCGACATCGCTGACGATCCCTACATCCATTACGCCGCCAGCATGCAGGCACTGTTCGAGAAGCTTGCGCTGCAGATGATGGACTACTACCTGGGTGACATCATCAAGCAGACCGGCAAGATCGCCTTCGCCGGCGGTTGTGCGCTGAACGTCAAGCTCAACCAGAAGATCATCGCCCGGCCCGAGGTGAAGGAGCTATTCGTCCAGCCCGCCTCCGGTGATGCGGGTACTGCAGTCGGCGCCGCCGCGTATGTGTCGCACCAGCGCGGCGTGCCGGTGGAGAAGATGGAGCACGTCTACCTCGGTCCGTCCTACTCCAACGAGGACGTGATTGCCGCCTGCGCCAAACACCCGAACAAGCCAGTGTTCAAACAGATCGCCAACACGCCCGAGCGCATCGCCAAGATCATGGTCGATGGCAACCCGGTCGCCTGGTTCCAGGGGCGTATGGAGTTTGGCCCACGTGCCCTCGGCGGTCGCTCGATCATCGGCTGCCCGAGCATTCCAGGCGTGGCCGACCGCATCAACGAGCAGATCAAGTTCCGTGAGCGCTGGAGGCCCTTCTGCCCCTCCATGCTCGATACCGTGGCCGAGCAGATGCTCAAGGTCGATCACCCCAGCCCGTTCATGACCTTCACCTTCGAAGTCAACGAGGGCTGGAAGGGGCGCGTTGGTGAAGTGGTTCACGAGGATGGCACGTCGCGCGCCCAAGTACTGGAGCGCCGGCACAATCCGCGCTGGTACGACCTGATGCTGGAACTCGAAAAGCTGACCGGTAACGGCGTGTCGCTGAACACCTCGCTGAACCGTCGCGGCGAGCCAATGATCTGCTCGCCGACCGATGCGCTGAACATGTTTTATGGCTCAGATCTTCAGTACCTGATCATGGAGGATATCCTTGTGGTCAAGGAGGGCAAGGGTTGGTATGACGGCGTCTGAGCAGTGGGTGCTGCAGTTCTGTCATAGCTATGACGGTCCGTTTCTCGATTGTGCGCGGCAATACGCCGCGCTTTTCGTAGGCACGCCGTACAAGGTCTGCACCGTTTACCTCACCGGAGGGCCGGACGACGAAGTCTTGCAGGGCTCGGCTTCGGACGAGGTGATCTTTCTCGATTACCGCAGCCGTGACGTGCGCGGTCTGAAGCTGCGGGCGATTCACGATATCCGTAAGATCGCCGCAACACGTAATTTTGCTTTCTGCATCGCTCATCGCTTCAAGCCAATATATGTAGCCTTGCTCGGCACCTTTCTGCCAGTGATGGGGGTTCATCATGCGTTTGGCGATTACCAGCGTCGCCCGCGTCAGCTGTTCGCCAATTTCTATCGCAAGCGACTGACCCTGCTCGGCGTCTCTGATGCCGTGCGAGACGATATCCGTGCCTGCCTGCGAGGCTGGCCTGCCGAGCGTATCGAGACGCTTTACAACCGAATCGATATAGCTGCAGTGCAGGCTGAACAGATATCACGAGAGGACGCCCGGGCATTCCTGAGGCTGCCCCAAGGCGCTTGGATTGTCGGCAACGTTGGTCGTCTGCATCCTGACAAAGATCAGGCAACGCTTATCCTCGGCTTCGCGCTCGCGTTGCCCCAGCTGCCGGCCAAAAGTCTGTTGGCGGTCATGGGGAGTGGTCCACTGGATGCCTCTTTGAAGGCGTTGGCTGCGAAGCTCGGAGTGGGCGAGCGTGTGCGCTTTCTTGGTCAGGTGCCGTGTGGCCGTCGTTATTTCAAGGCATTCGACGTCTTTGCTCTCAGCTCTGACCATGAGCCGTTCGGCATGGTGCTGCTAGAGGCAATGGCTGCAGGAGTTCCGTTGATCTGCTCGGATTGTGGTGGAGGCAGAGAAGTTGTCGACGGAGCCGGGCGGCTATTCGCGCCGGCCGACGAACATGCATTGGCTGATGCCCTCAGGCAGAGTGCGACGGAACCGGTGGATGGCCCACGAATCGCCGAAGCGCTGCAGCGTTTTTCCGACCACCGTGCGCGGGTGTCCTTCTGGCGGTTGCCCATGGTGATCCGCCTGGGGCTGCTTGCAGGCTAGGCGGCTGCGCTGCATGCATGCACGCTTCGCCGCACATCAATGTCGTAATCGCATTCTCAGGGGTATCTATCGTGTTTAAGGCGTTGAAGGCCTCTCGCTGCAGGCGTTGGTTGCGCAGGCGTGGTGTCAAGTTGGCGGTCGACGTTCACGCCTTGCCCGGCAAGGCGGTGTTGGTGTTGGAAGAGGGCGCCTCCATTGGTGAGGTGGTAAGTGCCTTTGAGCATTTGCAGATAGGTGCCTTGAGCTATGTACGCAGCGCCTCAGAACTATTGAATGTCAATCGGATTGGGCGGTTCTGCTCGATTGGCAACGCCGTCGTGATCGGCCAGGAAAGAGCTGGCCACCCGCTGAGCTGGGTCAGCTCCCATCCCTTCCAATACACCGGGACGTCGTTACACTATGCCCCGCTCGGCAAGCCTGCTGAGATCGGTCATGATGTCTGGATCGGACGTGACGCGATGATCATGGAGGGCGTTCTGGTCGATACGGGCGCGGTGATCGCGGCCCGTTCCGTGGTCACATGCGACGTCCCGCCGTATGCAGTGGTCGCTGGGACCCCGGCGCGCATTCTGCGCTACCGTCATCCACCGCAGGTGATCGAGGCGTTGTTGGCGAGTGCCTGGTGGGAGCTTCCACTCGATGTCCTGCGGGTCCTTCCGCTGAACGAACCCGAACCCTTCCTGAGTGCCATTGCCGCCCTGCAGAGACGCGGACGAGTGTCCTATAGGCAGGTCGAAGTCAGCCGCCGGGGCTGGCGTGAGCTGTTAGTGAGCGAGCGACGTCTACACGGGTGAATATGATGAAAGTCCTGTTTCTGGTTCAGGCCGAACAGCGGGCGATCTTGGATCGTCTTTACGAAGGCGTTCAGCAGCATTGTGATTGCGATATCCGCTGGCTGGGGCGTGAGGAGCAGGCCAACCTGCGTCGTTATTTTCGCGATCAGGTGGACGTAGCCCGTTATGACCGCATTCTGTTCTTTCTGCGCTTCAAGCAGGAAATCCGCCAGGTGAACTTCATTCGTAGCGTCCCTTATCTGGTGATCCTCGAACATGACGCTTACCAAAACTACATCCCTTGTAAATACACCGGTAAGTTCACCGCGCACTACCGCAAGATGCCTTGGGCGCGGGTGATCAGCTCTGGGCAGGTCGTGACCCGGCGCTTGCGCGAGGAGGGTGTAGATGCTCTGTTTGTGCCAAAGGGCTACGACCAGGCTTTACTGCGCGACCTGGGATGCGAGCGCGATATCGAACTGGGCTTCGTTGGCAGCACGAAAAGCGTCGCCTACAGCGGACGCAAGGCGCTGCTGGACGAGCTGGCGCAGGTCGAGAATCTGGTGGCGACACGCACTAACTCCGGAGAGGAGTACCTCAACACCCTCAACCGCATCCGTTTCTTCGTCAGCGCTGACGTGGGTATGGGCGAGTATATGATCAAGAACTTCGAGGCCATGGCCTGTGGCTGCGTGTTGCTGGCCTACGATCAGGGCGAGGAGGAAAACCGCGCGCTGGGCTTCGCCGATATGGAGAATCTGGTGCTCTACCGGACGGTCGTCGAGCTGCGCGACAAGCTGGCGCAACTGCGCGCCGACCCAGCATGGGCGGCGAGGATCGCTGTGAGCGGCCGGATGCTGGCCGAATCGCGCTATAGCTTCGCGCGAATCGGCGCCGAAGTCGTGCAGGCCATGCAGGCTCCCTTGCGGTCCGCTCCGACGCCCGGCTGGTTTTGCCGCCTGCGTAATCGTCTGGGTGTCTGAGCATGACCGCACCGCGTCTGCTATTTCTTATCCCCTATTTCGGCCGTTGGCCATTCTGGATGCCGTTTTTCCTGCAGAGCTGCCGTTTCAATCCGGACGTGCAGTGGCTGTTCTTCACCGACTGCGGCACGCCGCCTAATGCACCAGACAACGTGCACTTTCGGGCCATGAGTTTTGCCGACTATTGCGCCAAGGTTTCCGCGCGGCTGCGCATCGAATTTCGGCCACAAAGCCCTTACAAACTCTGCGATTTGAAGCCGGCGCTGGGGTATGTGCATGCCGACGAGTTGGAAGGCTTCGACTTCTGGGGATTCAGCGATATCGACTTGGTGTATGGCGACCTGCGAGGCTATTTCAGCGCCGAGCGGCTGCAGCGTTTCGATTTGCTATCTACCCATGAGCGACGCATCTCTGGCCATCTATGCCTGCTGCGCAACAATGCTCTGATGTGCGAAGCCTTCATGCAGGTGCCTGGCTGGCAGGCAAAGCTGGCGTCCAGCGAACACAACGCCTTCGACGAGGGGGCGTTCAGCCGCCTGTTCATCCGCCACAAGAGCTGGCCGGCGCCACTGCGGCGACTGGCCGATGCCTGCAATCCCTGGCGGCGTGACAGCGAGTTTATCGAAGCCTTCAGCACGCCGAATGGCCGGATTGCCTGGCACGACGGTAGTTTCGATTTTCCACGACGCTGGATTTGGCGGCATGGGAAACTGCTCAACGACCGCGACGGCGAGCGGCAATTTCCCTACTTTCACTTTATTGGCTGGAAGTGCGATACCTGGCCAGCACATAGCGAACACGAGCTGCTCGGCGATGCCGAGCTGGCTGCACAAAATACCTGGAGCATTACTCCCCAGGGTTTTCGAGAGGTTTGAATCTTGATCTTTTCCAAGGACAGTAACGTCACTCTGGTGGTGACCAGTTGTGGGCGCTTTGACCTGCTTACTCAGACGTTAGCCAGCTTCGATGCCTTCAACACCACGCCGATCCGTGAAGTGTTCATCACTGAGGATTCGGGCGACAAGGCGGTGGAGGCCTGCATTCCCGAGCACTGGCGTGAGCACACCACCTTCTTCGTCAACGTACCGCGACTGGGACAGATGCGCTCCATCGACCTGGCCTATTCCCATGTCAAGACGCCTTGGATCTTCCACTGCGAGGACGACTGGGCGTTCTACCGGCCAGGCTTCATCGAGGAATCGCGGACGCTGCTGGAGGCCGACCCGCAGGCTCTACAGGTCTGGTTGCGCAGCTTCGCCCACGATCTGGCGATCCACAGCCCGTACGTCTACCTGGGCGAGCGTCAGGTGATCGAGGGCATTCCCTGCTATCGGGTCGGCTCGCACAAGGACGACTGGCAGGGCTTCTCCTTCAATCCCGGATTGCGTCGCCTGCTCGACTATCAGGGGCATGCGCCCTATGCCCAGCATACCGGAGAGAAGGATCTGTCGCGCCTTTACGCCGATCAGCAGCGTCATGCGCTGATTCTCGAGAATGATGCCGTGCTGCATACCGGTTTTGGCGAGCATGTCAGTTTGCCCGAGGAACGCGCCAAGAAGGCGCGGCGCAAGAAGCATGAGCGTGTGCGCCTGATCCTGGCTTTCGTGACTGGCCTGCTGCTCGGAGCGTTTCTGTGAGTGCTTTACAACGCCTGAAAGGATTGCATGAGCGTTTTGGCTATTTCACGCCTGCCTTGCTGATCTTCATGGCCAGCTTTCTGCTGCTGCCAACCAGCAAGATGGTCAACAATGTTTACTATGCATTGCTGGCGCTTCCGGCCTTGAGCGTGCTGCTGGTGCGGTTGGGGCGCGATATCCGTCCGTCGCTCGCCCTGTGGCTTTGGGGAGCACTTTGCGCCTGGTACGTCTTGATTGGTTTCCTGTCGGCAGATGGGCAGTACTTCAAGCATGTGTTCTATGTGGCCCTGTTCGTGCTGCTGGTCAGTCAGCTGGCTGATCCGCAGCTACTGCGGGCCCCATTGTTCGCGCGCGGTCTGTTCTGGATTCTGAGCTTCTACGTACTGGGCTCGGCGGTCGTCTACTGGATCATCGGCCGCTATGCGCCGGGTGAGCGGGTACTCTGGCTGCCGGGGCGGATGACCGGGCCGATCTACACCAGCATGTGGTTGGTCTGTTGCTTTGCCTTGGCGCTGCCAGCCTGGATGGCGCAGCGGCGATGGGTGGAACTAGCCTCTGCAGTGGCGCTGGCGGTGTTCTGCATGGCCTATGTGCTGCAGAGCCGCTCTGGGCTGGTCGGTATGCTGATGCTTGGCGGTCTGGTCGCTGGCTGGCTAGCGTTGCATCGGGCGCGCTATCTGCTATGGCTGGGAATCGCTGCTTTGCTGCTTGCTGGCTTGACCCTATTCGTCATGCGAGAGGTGCCCGGCGTGGCCAGTCTGTTCGAGCGCGCCGACTCCGGTCGCTTTGAGCTGTGGCGCATCCTTGCCGGGGAGTGGTTGGGGTGCGGCTTGTGGCTGGGTTGCGGCATGCAGTATGTCACCGAGGCGACCATCCTCGGCGGCTCGCCGATCCAGCATCCGCACAATATCTACATGGCGCTCGGTCTTTACAGCGGTCTCGTGTCATTGCTGATATTCCTTGCACTGATGGTTGTGGTACTCCAGCGCGCCTGGCGACAGCGCGACCCCTGGGGACTCTATCTGTTTACCGCCTTGGTGGTGCTGAACTTCGACGGCAGCAAGTTGGTCGGCAACCCTGACGAGCTATGGTTGCTGGTGTTGCTGCCGGTGGCGTTGATCATTAACCGCCGCCCGGTCGCCTCGTAATCGTTTCTGTTGGACGGAGGCGTCTCAGCGACGCCCGGCCCGTGTAGCTTCGCAGCAGGCCCAAAGAGACGCGCTGTCGAAAGGGAAACCTTCCTTGCGCAGATACTTGTCGAAGTGCTCGCGGTTGCGCCGGACCAGGCGTGCTCCCAGCGGGCGCCGCCGGTTTTTCAGGTCAGCGATGTCGATCAGGCCGAGTTGGCCTTCCGGGGTGCGGACAATATTGCCCAGGTGCAGAGAGCGGAAGTAAACACCGTTGGCGTGCAGGCGATTGATGAAGCGTGCCAGCTCAAGTCGCAGCTCTGTCCAAGAGATGCCCTCGTCGCGCAGGAGCTGGGACAGAGTATCGCCGGGCAGTGGTCGATAGAGCACGGCTGTCCAGTTTGGATCATCCAGACGGTACAGGTGGAGTGGTTGCAAGGTCGGAATGCCAAGCGCCTGCAGAGCGATGGCGTTGGCGCAGAAGCGCCGTGAGTGCGGGCGCAACAGTGCCGACGAGAGCAGGCGTTTGCGTCGGAAGAGCTTCAGCATGTTGCCATCACGCAGTCGGTAGACCTTGGGACCAAAGCTGTCCTGCTCCAAGATCCGGGCGCCGTCGATCATTTCGTTCAGCATGGCTGCAGGCAGGGGGGTAAACGTCAGCACGTATCGGCGCCTCACTGATGATCGGGGGTGGCATATGATGCCCGATGTCGGCGGGGCGCGGCCATGCCAGCGGGAGTGTTAAGATTGCCGCCACTATTCCGGGCGAGATCCGTCATGACAGAAACTCCCAGGCAGGAGGCTACTTCCAGCCTCAAGATCTATTTCCGCCTGCTGGCCTATGTGAAGCCGTACATAGGCTATTTCCTGGTCAGCATCATCGGCTATGTGATCTTTGCCTCGACCCAGCCGATGCTGGCGGGAATCCTCAAGTACTTCGTTGACGGACTGAGTAACCCTGATGCCGCACTTTTCCCGGGTGTGGCTTGGCTCGCTGAGCTTCCGTTATTGCACGCTGTTCCGCTGTTGATAGTGCTCATCGCTGCCTGGCAGGGGTTTGGCTCGTTTCTCGGCAACTATTACCTGGCTCGCGTCTCGCTTGGCCTGGTGCACGACCTGCGCGTGCAGTTGTTCAACAGCCTGCTGACGTTACCCAATCGCTATTACGATCAGCACAACTCAGGCCACCTGATTTCTCGGATCACCTTCAACGTGACCATGGTCACCGGCGCGGCAACCGATGCGATCAAGGTGCTGATCCGCGAGGGTCTGACAGTGATTTTTCTGTTCGCCTATCTGTTGTGGATGAACTGGATGCTGACACTGGTGATGCTGGCGATACTCCCGGTCATTGCCGTAGTGGTGAGCAGTGCCAGCAAGAAATTCCGTAAGCAGAGCAAGAAGATCCAGGTGGCAATGGGCGACGTTACCCACGTCGCGTCGGAGACCATCCAGGGCTATCGAGTAGTGCGTAGCTTTGGTGGTGAGCGCTACGAGCAGCTGCGTTTCGTGGACGCCAGCCAGAGCAATACCAACAAGCAGTTACGCATGGTCAAGACCGGCGCGGTGTATACCCCGACCTTGCAACTGCTGATCTACAGCGCGATGGCCGTCCTGATGTTTCTGGTGTTGCTTTTGCGCGGCGACGCAACTGCAGGTGACCTGGTCGCCTATATTACCGCCGCCGGCCTGTTGCCCAAGCCGATCCGCCAGCTGTCCGAGGTTAGCGCCAACATCCAGAAAGGCCTGGCCGCCGCCGATAGCATCTTCGAACAGCTCGACGAGGAGCCAGAAGTCGATCGGGGCACGCTTGAGCGCGAAGCCGTCAGCGGCCATCTCGAAGTGCGTAACCTCGATTTCGTCTATCCAGGTACCGACAAACGCGTGCTGCATGACATCAGCTTCACCATCGAGCCCGGGCAGATGGTCGCGTTGGTAGGTCGATCCGGCAGCGGCAAATCCACGCTGGCGAATCTGATCCCTCGCTTCTATCACCATGAGGCAGGTCAGATACTGCTCGACGGTGCGGATGTCGAATCCTACACGTTGCGCAATCTGCGTCGTCACATCGCGCTGGTGACTCAGCAAGTGACGCTGTTCAACGATACGGTGGCCAATAACATCGCTTACGGCGATCTGGCTGGCGCACCGCTGGACGACATACGCCGCGCGGCCCGCGATGCGTACGCCGATGAGTTCATCGAGCAGATGCCGGAGGGTTATCAGACCATGGTCGGCGAAAACGGCGTGCTGCTGTCCGGCGGTCAGCGTCAACGCCTGGCGATCGCGCGTGCATTGTTGAAGAACTCGCCGGTGCTGATTCTGGACGAAGCCACTTCGGCGCTGGATACCGAGTCGGAGCGGCACATCCAGGGCGCGCTGGATCATGTCATGCAGGGCCGCACCACACTTGTCATCGCGCACCGCTTGAGCACCATCGAGAAGGCCGACCAGATTCTGGTGATGGAGCAGGGCCGCATCGTCGAGCGCGGTACCCACGCCGAGCTGCTGGCCGCGAACGGCGCCTACGCCAGGCTCCACGCCACTCAGTTCAAGGACGAAGTGCCCGAAGAGCAGGGATCCTGATGTTTCAGTTCCTGCAGAGCTGGCGCGAGCGTGGCTGGCGCGTTATCGACGCATCGACGTATTCCGAGGTCTGGCAGCGCTACGGTGGCAGCGTTGCGACTCACCCTGAGGTCATCGAGCGGCTGGCTGGGCTCGCTGGTATTCCAGTGCGCTATTTGGGCTGGGAAAAGCAAGGTGAGCTGATTGTGGCGGTTCCCTGCTGGGGGCGACATCTGGCGCTTTCCAAGGATGTGCTGAAAAAAACCGGCAAACGCGGCCTGTTCGATATGGGCAACGCGGAGATCATTCTGCCGGTTGCCGAGCTGGCAGCGGTGCCGGTACGCCAGCGTATGCGCTACGTGTCCGAGCTGAATGCTACTGCGATCAGCAAGTTGCGCGAGCAGCCGGAGGGCTTGGCGCTGGCGCGTGAGCCAGAGGAGTATTCGAAGAAGTTCCGCTACAACCAGCGTCGCGAGCAGCGCCTGCTGGAAGAGGCCGGCGGCGTGCTGCGACCGATGTTGGATTTCTCGCCGACCGAGCAGGCTGCAATGTATGCCGATCTGTTCCAGCGCCGCTGGGGTTTCGAGGCGCCTGGTAAGGGCCATCTGCAAGAGGTCTTTGCACTACTGCGCGAGTTCATGACTGGCTCGGTGATCCTGCTCGATGAGCAGCCCATCGCCGTCCAGGTGCTTTACCGGGTCGAAGCGCCGAAGTGGGTGTCGATCGAGTACATCAACGGCGGTGTCGATCCGCAACAGCGCGGCTTCAGCCCCGGCAGCGTCCTCAGCTTCGTCAATACCCAGGCAGCCTGGGCCGATGCCCGCGCGCTGGGCAAACCGCTGCGTTACTCCTTCGGCCGTGCGGACCGAGAGTACAAGGACCGCTGGTGCAACCGCGTTCCGGTCTATCAGGTGTGAGCATGGAAGCGCGCAAACAAAAGCTGTTGCGACAGCATCGCCGCCATAAACGTATAGCGATGGTGACGGCGTTCGTCGCGCTGCTGGCGATAGGCGTGGCACTCAGCTTCTGGCTGGTGCCGCTACTGCTGGTTCTGGGCTGGATTGTCCATGAGGCCTGGTTCGCTGATCATCTGTTCTATCGGCCGCAGGAAGACTACCGTTACCAGTTTCCGCCGGATGCTGTGCAGCTGGGCGGATGCGTCGAGCTTGGTTGCCTGCGCCTGGCCGGTGACTTGCCTGATGCCGACACGCTGATTCTTGAGGTGCGGCTGGAGACAACTTGGGTCGGACATCTGCGTGACCCTCGTGTGTATGTCGGTGGGGATCGCCAGGATTTCGAGCGTGGCGTACGTGGGCGGCGCTATCTGAACCTGTCCGGCCAGCAAGAGGCGTTGCGTGCGGGTTCACTGCGTTTCGATAGCCGCTACTGCCGCCTGGGTGCCGAGGTCAGGCTGCATGCCATGCGTAATCCCGACTATACGCAGCGGCGGGTGCTGATTATCGCGCCCCACGCCGATGACGCCGAGCTGGCGGCCTTTGGTCTCTACAGCCATGCCCGGGAGGCGGCCATCGTCACGTTGACCCAGGGTGAGATTGAGGCCGATCACTACCGCCGCCTTGGCCTGGAAAGCACCGCTGCGGCGCGGCTCAAAGGACGGTTGCGCACCTGGGGCAGCCTGGCTGTGCCGCTGTGGGGTGGTGTGGCGCAGCAGTACTGTGTGCAGCTTGGCTACTACTGTTTGCAGCTGTCGGCGATGGAGGCCATGCCTGAGCGGGTCTTTGGTTCTCGTGAGTCGAGTGAAACCGACATACGCACGGTGAGAGCGCACAACCCGTTGCAGTTGCCAGGGGACCGCGACGGACAGCCTACGTGGGAGAACCTGCAGGCCGATCTGCGGGCTCTGCTTGCGCATTTTCGTCCCGAGGTGGTGATCACCCCTCACCCGGAGCTGGACCCGCACGCCGATCACGTTGCCGCCACCCGTGCGCTTAGTCAGGCAATAGAGGAGGGGGAGTGGAAACCCGAAGCCCTTCTGCTTTACGCCAATCACCTGCACGACAACGATCGCTGGCCCATGGGGCCGGCGGGCTGTGGTATCGCCCTGCCGCCGGCTATCGAGCCTTTGCCGGCTGATCGCCTGTGGAGTCCTACGTTGAATGCCGAGGCACAGCTGGACAAGGCCATGGCGCTGGCCATGCAGCATGACTTGCAAGTGCCCCTGCCAATGAAAAAACGCCTGCGTCGGAGCATTCAACGGGTTCTGGCGGGACGTCGCTGGCCTACAACAGGTGATGACGAATTCTTCCGCAAGGCGGTGCGCAGGCACGAACTGTTCTGGGTCCGCCACCTCTAGCAAGGCGCCTGTCGCGGGCAGGCGGCCGCGGCCTGCATGTTATGATCGCCGCCGTTTTCTCTTCCTCACCGGAGCCCTCATGAAGCTGTCCATGCCCCGTTTCGACCACGCCGCCGTTCTGGTGGTGGGTGACGTCATGCTCGATCGTTACTGGCATGGCGGCACGTCTCGGATCTCGCCTGAGGCGCCGGTACCGGTGGTCAAGGTCGAGCAGATCGAGGATCGGCCCGGTGGCGCGGCCAACGTGGCGCTGAACATCGCGGCTCTGGGTGCGCATGCTGCGCTGGTGGGTGTGACCGGTGAAGATGAAGCGCGCCAGAGCCTGGCCGACAGCCTTGCGGCGGCGGGCGTGCAGGCGCATTTCCAGTGCATCGAGGACCAGCCGACGATCGTCAAGCTGCGGGTGATGAGTCGCCATCAGCAGCTGTTGCGCATGGATTTCGAAGAGCCGTTCGATACCGATCCTGCCGCACTGCTGGCCGACGTGGAGGGCTTGCTGGCTGGGGTCAAGGTGCTGGTGCTGTCGGATTACGGCAAGGGCGCGTTGAAGAACCATCAGGCACTGATCCAGGCTGCGCGCCGTCGCGGCATTCCGGTCCTCGCCGACCCCAAGGGCAAAGATTTTGAAATCTACCGCGGCGCTTCGTTGATTACGCCGAACCTGGGCGAGTTCGAGGCGATCGTCGGACATTGTGCCGATGAGGCCGAGTTGGTGAGCAAGGGCGCCGAGCTGATGGCGTCTCTCGACCTTGAGGCTCTGCTGGTCACCCGCGGCGAGCACGGCATGACCCTGCTGCGTCCCGATCAGGCGCCGCTGCACCTGCCGGCTCGTGCCCGTGAAGTGTTCGACGTGACCGGCGCCGGGGATACCGTCATTTCAACTCTGGCGGCAGCCATCGCTGCCGGTGAGCAGCTGCCACAGGCCGTGGCACTGGCCAACCTGGCCGCCGGCATCGTGGTCGGCAAGCTGGGTACCGCCTGTATCAGCGCACCCGAGTTGCGCCGAGCCGTACAGCGCGAAGAGGGCTCCGAGCGCGGTGTAATGACCGTCGAACAACTGCTCACTGCGGTCGAGGATGCACGGGCAGAGGGCGAGAAGATCGTCTTCACCAATGGCTGTTTCGACATCCTGCACGCTGGCCATGTGACCTATCTGGAACAGGCCCGGGCGCAAGGTGATCGTCTGGTCGTGGCAGTCAACGACGACGGCTCGGTCAGCCGCCTGAAGGGGCCGGGGCGGCCGATCAACTCCGTAGATCGCCGCATGGCGGTGCTGGCCGGTTTGGAAGCGGTGGATTGGGTGGTGTGCTTTTCGGAGGACACGCCGGAAAACCTGCTGGCGCAGGTCCGCCCCGATGTGCTGGTCAAGGGCGGCGACTACGGCGTCGATCAGGTGGTCGGTGCCGAGTTGGTCAAGGCGTACGGTGGCGTGGTGAAGGTGCTGGGGCTGGTGGAAAACAGCTCGACCACAGCCATCGTCGAGAAGATCCGCAGCCGCTGAGTCTATTGGATACGCCTACCGCGTATCGTCAGTAGCTGGATAGCCGCTTTTCGCGGCTTTCCACTTCGCGTTAACGGGCGGCCGCCATCGGCCGTGCCGCCCACCAATCCCGCCAGCGAACGCGCTCGTCGCGCACCACCCAGCCTTCCTGCGGCGCAAAGCTTTCCGATAGCCACAGGCCGCGAGTGTTCACCGGGCTGAACTGGCCATTGCGCAGCTGCAGCAGCTGATCCTGCGGCTGGCCCTGGTGCAGGGGAATCAGGTAGATGTCGGGCCGGCTGCGCTCCAGACGAGCGACCAATTGCCCGTCTTCCAGGCGTTCATCGACATGAAACAGGCTCAGCTGTCGCGTCTCTTTCGGTAGCTCCATGCGCATGTCATATACCAGCTGCAACGATGCGGTCGGCAGGTGTACATAGGCGCGAGGACGCTCCATCAGCACCATGTTGCCGCACTGCACCGGACGCGTGGCGCCGGATTGCGAGGCGAGCTTGAAGTGCACCGCCTCTCGGTAGTGCAGGCTGGCCTGGTACGGAGTGGGCAGCCAGGTATCGCCGAAACGCCCGGCAAGCCAGCCTTCAGGGGTTTCCAGCAGGCATTCTTCGGCGATTTCCTGAATGGCGGTAAGCAGCGGCAGGTTCAGCTCATGCGCCGGGATGTATCCGGAAATCAGTTTGAGCACAACGTCACCACGGTCCGGCCGCTGCTGACGGACCAGCACCCAGTATTCGCGGCCCTGCCAGCTCATGGTCAGACGCACTGAAACGCCGAGATTGGCCAGTTCGATGGCAAAACGGCCCGGATCGGACACCTCCACCGGGCGGCGGCGCTCGATCACTTCGCTGAAGTTCAACGGCCGGCCCAGACTCTGGTAGCTCAGGTTGTCCTGGCTTGCCTCGACGTAGAGAGGCAGGGTCTTGAATGCGGCAGGGCTCTTGCGCACCAGAACTCTTGGCATTCGGTTTCTCCTTGCGGCGAAGAAAGTAACCGCGCGGCATCAGCGTAATGCGCTTCCGCGCAGCGGATGAACGTTGCCGCCAGGACCGTTTCAGTTGCCGGTCAGAACGGCAGCAGCAGTCCGTACGTTAGCCGTCAAATGCTGCGGATTGATAGTGCCGATGATCGCGCCACTGACCCCGGGGTGGCCGAACAGCAACTCGAAGCTTCGGCGCACCGGGTCTTCACCTGGCTTGAGGCAGGCGTGGCCGCTGGCAAGCGCCTTCTTGATCAGAATGCCCTTGCCGTGGGCTGCAGCGTAGTCGAGCACTGGTCGCTCGGCCTGCTCGTTGAGGTTGTAGGTGACCATCGCGCAGTCGCCCTGTTGCAGCGCCAGCAGTCCGCCGTCCACGGTCTTGCCGGAGAGGCCGTAGCCGAGAATCTTGCCCTCGCGCTTGAGCTCGGCGAGGGTCTGGTAGACCTCTGCGTGCTGCAGGATGTCGAGATCGTTGCCATCGGAATGCACCAGCACCAGCTCGATGCGATCGGTGCGCAGACGCTTGAGGCTGCGTTCGACCGAAAAGCGCGTGTGCGTAGCGGAAAAGTCGAAGCGCGACTGGCTGTTCTCGAACTCCTCGCCGACCTTGCTGACGATCACCCACTCATCGCGCTGGCCGGCGAGCAGAGGGCCCAGCCGCTCTTCGCTGACGCCGTAGGCCGGGGCGGTATCGATCAGGTTGATGCCCAGGTTGCGGGCCAGAGCCAGAAGCTGGCGAGCCTGGGCATCGTCGGGAATGGCGAAACCGCTGGGATACTTCACACCCTGGTCACGTCCTAGCTTCACCGTTCCCAGGCCCAGCGGCGAAATGTTCAGACCGGTGCTGCCCAGCGGGCGGTGCAACTCATGCAGTGTTGCGTTCATGGCAGCAGCCCTTCCCAGAACGGCCCGGTCAACGGTGGTCGCGGCAGTTCCGGTAGCGCAGGATGCTGGACGGGGCGAATGCCGTCGCGGGCGAGAGCGGCTTCGACGCGGTCGGAAAAGTCCGGTGACAGCGCCAGCTTGGTCGGCCAGCCGACCAGCAGGCGGCCCTGCTCGGCGAGAAAGGCGTTGTCCGGGCGGGCGAGGGCCGATTGCGCCGGCTCAGCGCGGTCGATGCGTAGCGTGGCCCAGTGCGCTGCGGACAGGTCGATCCAGGGTACCAGCTCGGCCAGTTCCTTCTTCGCCGCGGCGATCTGGCTGGCTTCGCCGCGCGCCACGCCATCGGCTTCGGCCAGATCGCCGCCCAGGTACCAGACCCACTCGCCGTCTGCCGCCGGATGGCTGGTCACGGTGATTCGCGGTTTGGTGCCGCCGCCCAGGCAGTGGGCGTAGAGCGGCTTGAGCGTCGGCGCCTTGACGATGACCATGTGCAGCGGTCGGCGCTGCATGGCCGGCTGCTGCAGGCCGAGCGAAGTGAGCAGCTCGGCCGTTCCGCCGCCGGCGCTGAAGACGATGCGCTGAGCGCGGATCTCGCGGCCGTCGACGCGCAGACCGACCAGCTCGTCGCCATCGAGCAGCGGTTCGACCTGCTGGCCGGCGAGCAGGCTGTCGCCGGCCAGCTCGGCCAGGCGGGCGATCAGACTGGGCACATCGAGCACCAGTTCGCTGAGGCGGTAGACCTTGCCTTTGAATTTCGGGTGTTGCAGAGCGGGTGGCAGTTCGTCGCCCTTGACCTGACCAACCCGCGAGCGCACTGCCTTGCTGGCGAAGAAGCTGGTGAGGTTGCCGGCCAGCGTGCCGGGCGACCAGAGGTAATGCGCATCGGACAGCAGGCGCACGCCGCTGAGATCCAGCTCGCCCTTGCCTTCAAGAGCCTCGCGCCAGCGCCGTGGCATGTCGGCGATGGCTTCGGATGCGCCGGTTAGGGCGCCGCTCAAGGCGTATTTGGTACCGCCATGAATGATGCCTTGGGACTTCACGCTCTGCCCGCCACCCAGCGTTCCCCTGTCCACCAGCAACGTGGCAAAACCTTGCCTGCGCAGGCGCGCGTTGAGCCAGAGGCCGGCGACGCCGCCGCCAACGATCAGGACATCGGTGCTGAGGGGTTCAGGCATGTGCAGGCCTCATACGGGGAAACGGACGCGTAGTATAACTGCATGCAGTTCGCGGGGCGCTCAGTGGCCGGTGCTGCCGGAGAACAGCTGAATGACCACCACGCCAGCGATGATCAGGGCCATACCGAGCACTGCCGGCAGGTCCAGGTGCTGGCGATAGATCAGCGCCGCAGCGATGCTGACCAGCACGATGCCCAGGCCCGCCCAGATGGCGTAGGCGACCCCCACCGGAATGGTCTTCACCACCAGCGCCAGCATCCAGAAGGACAAGCTATAGCCACAGATCACCAGCAACAGGGGCAGCGGGCGGCTGAAGCCGGCCAGGGCTTTCATCGAGGTGGTGGCGATCACTTCGGCGCAGATGGCTATGGCCAGGTAAACGTAACCGGACATGGGAAATCCTGATCGTGGGCTGGAGGAGGTCAACTTCGTTCGGTCGCGTCCTCGTCAACTAGTTCGCCAGCCGTGGCGATTGTGGCTCGCCGGCAGGCGGCTTGCTAAGCTCCGCGCCCATGAATCGCACCCTCTATACCCTTCTGTTCCACCTCGGCCTGCCGCTGGTATTTCTGCGCCTGCTCTGGCGCGCCTGGCGCGCGCCGGCCTACTCCCGTCGTATCGGCGAACGTTTCGCCTTTGGTTTGCCGCCGCTTCGTCCGGGTGGCATCTGGGTGCATGCGGTGTCGGTCGGCGAGAGCATCGCCGCGGCGCCGATGATCCGCGAACTGATGGCGCGCTATCCGCATCTGCCGATCACCGTCACCTGCATGACCCCGACCGGCTCGGAGCGCATCCAGGCGCTGTTCGGCGACAGCGTGCAGCACTGCTATCTGCCCTATGACCTGCCCTGGGCGGCGGCGCGCTTTCTTGACCGCGTGCGGCCGAAGCTGGCGGTGGTGATGGAGACCGAACTCTGGCCCAACCATATCCATCAGTGTGCACGCCGCGGCATTCCGGTGGCGCTGGCCAATGCGCGCTTGTCCGAGCGCTCGGCCCGCGGCTACGCGCGCTTCGCCCGTCTGACTGCGCCGATGCTTGCTAAGCTGAGCCTGATTGCCGTGCAGACCGAGGCTGAAGCCGAACGTTTTCGCCGGCTCGGTGCGCGCGATGAGTGCGTCGAGGTGACTGGATCGATCAAGTTCGACCTGACCATCGATCCGGCACTGCTGGAGCGTGCCAGTAAATTGCGCCAGCAGTGGGCGGCGCTGGAACGGCCATTGTGGATCGCCGCCAGTACACACGCCGGAGAGGACGAGATCATTCTGGCTGCGCATCGCCAGCTGCTCAGCAACCATCCGCAGGCGCTGCTGATCCTGGTGCCCAGGCACCCGGAGCGCTTCGCCTCGGTGTACGAGTCGGCGGTCAGGAATGGGTTTGTTGCCGTGCGGCGCTCGACGGGGGAAGTGGTCGACGCCGGTACCCAGGTACTGGTCGGCGACACCATGGGCGAGCTGCTGTTTCTCTACGCACTGGCGGATATCGCCTTCGTTGGCGGCAGCCTGGTGCCCAATGGCGGGCACAACCTCCTCGAGCCCGCAGCGCTGGGCAAGCCGGTGCTCAGTGGTCCGCACTTGTTCAACTTTCTCGAGATATCGGCACAGTTGCGCGCTGCTGGCGCCCTGCGTGAAGTGCAGGATGCCGCGCAACTGGCGCAGGTGGTCAGCGAACTTTGGGGCGATCCAGCCGGGGCCCAGGCGATGCGCGATGCCGGTCTCGGCGTGCTCAAGGCCAATCAGGGTGCTCTGGCGCGGTTGCTGGCGGGGTTGGGGCGGCTGCTCGGGTAATTTGGCCGGGCGGATTCGGCGTCAGGCCGCCATGTTCGGCGCGGGATGCTTTTGATGGTTTTCCCGCCCCGGGCAGCTCAACGCTAGAGTTTTAGCCGTTGGGCTCTCGCACAGGTGGATGAAGGTATCGCTACGCTGCCCGGCCGCTCATGCACCTGTTTTCCTCCGTCGCTCAGTAATCGATCCGCACCGGCTGGCCGATGGTTTGCGGCAGGTCCGGTGGCAGGAAGTCGGTGTCCGGGTTGTAGTCGGGCTTCAGGTACGCCGCCAGCTGCTGCAGATCGTCCGGATTGAGCGTGCCCGCGGCCTGTTTCAGGCGCAGGTTGTCGAGGATGTAGTCGTAGCGGGCGTTGTTGTAGTCCCGCACGGCGCCATACAGGCGGCGCTGGGTGTCGAGCACGTCGACGATGTTGCGCGTGCCGACCTGATAGCCGATCTCCGTCGCCTCCAGCGCGCTCTGATTGGAGATGATCGATTGCCGGCGAGCCTCGACCTGCTCGATATCGGTGTTAACCGCTCGGTGCAGATTGCGTGTGGATTCGACCACCTGGCGGCGCAGGCTCTCGCGCTGCTGCTCGCTCTGGCTGAGCTGGTAATAGGCCTCGCGACTCTGCGACGTGGTCAGGCCGCCGCTGTAGAGCGGGATGTTCAGCTGCAGGCCGATGCTGCGCTGCTCGACGTCACCGGTGTAGTGCGGCATGTCGAAGCCCGGGATGCTCTGGCTGTTGCTGAAGCCCAGCGCATCGTTGTCGCCCTTGCGATAGGACGCCACCGCATCGAGCGTCGGTGCATGGCCGGAGCGGCGCTGGCGCAGGGTTTCTTCCGCGGCGGTCACCGCGTAATTGACCGCCAGCAGGTTGAGGTTCTGCCGCGTTGCGGTATCGACCCACGCCTTGGCCTCGTTCGGCACCGGGGCCAGCACCGGCAGGGTGTGGCGGATGCCTTCGAGGGCGATGTATTCGCGGTTGGTCAGTGTGTACAACGCCTGGAAGGCGTCTTCCACCTGGCGTTGGGCGATGGAGCGATTGGCCCGGGCGGTATCGAACCCGGCCTGGGCTTCGAGCACGTCGGTCTTGTCGGAGAGGCCGACTTCGAAGCGCTCGTTGGCCTGGTCGAGCTGGCGCTTGAATGCAGCTTCCTCGGCTTTCACCGCCGCCAGATTGTCCTGGGCGCGCAGCACGGCGAAGTAGGCCTGTGCGCTCTGCAGGATCAGGTCCTGTTCGGCGATGGAGTATTCGATTGCGGCCTGCTCGCTCACGGCTTCCGCGGCCTTGAGCTGGAACCA
>DNMQ01000300.1 GCA_003488145.1 Pseudomonas sp. | reverse complement strand
CACGGCTGGAGCGAGGTGAAGGCCTTCAGCCAGGCCATCGCCAAGTACCTGGCAAAGCTGCTGCCGTCGCATTTTTCCGCCGTAAGCGGGCCGAAGAACCGGGTTGGACGCATCTTCATCGACTACCTGCGCAACAGCCGTGGCGCCAGTACCGTCGCCCCTTATTCGGTGCGTGCCCGCGAGGGCCTGCCGGTTTCCGTGCCGATCCACCGCGAAGAACTGGCGGACCTCAAGGGCGCCAATCTCTGGACCGTACGCAACCTGCTGGAGCGCCTGCAGGAACAGGGCGACGATGATCCCTGGGCGGATATGACGCGGGTCAGGCAGACCATCACCGCGCAGATGCGCGAACGTCTGGGCATGTCGACTTAATCCGCCGCCCGTCTAAACACTGGTCGGTCTACACCGATAGGGCGATACCCGGGTGGCGCCACCGGGCAAACAATCGGCCTGTTCAGGGGAGCGGTAACGGTGAGGGAGGCGCCAGACAAGGCCAGCATGATGTCGGCCAACAACAATATTCAAAGGAGTGTCCCGCATGTTCGCGCATAAACCGCTTATCGCCTGTTTCCTGCTCGGCTCGTTGCCGGGCTTGGCCTCGGCACAGGCCGTAACCACCCAGACCGGAAACGATAACGAGGTCATCCTCGAGCAGCGTGGGGGCTCGAATTCGGCCTTATTGCTGCAGCAAGGGGATGCGAACTTCTCGCGAGTAGAGCAGGGCGGCGGCGAAACCACGCTGCAGCCCACGCAGTTGGAGCTCCTCCAGCGGGGGATGGGCAACCAGGCGACGGTGTATCAGGCAAGCGATTATAACTTCGGGCATTCGGCGGAGGTCGTACAGCTGGGAGATGAGAATGTCGCCGAAGTCGTGCAGGCCGACGGTAACGGCTCCCAAGCGATCATCCACCAGCAGGGCGCACGCAACACTCATCGGGTCGAGCAGCTGTTCTATGCCAACGGGCTGGAAAGTCGCACATTCGGCACGAACAATCTCACCGAAGTCACTCAGACCGGCGCTGCGACCGCCACTACCCAGCAGATCGGCAGCGACAACCGGATCACCATCGACCAGAACGTATTCGCCTATGGCGGGGGAGTCACCGTTGATCAGGACGGCGCCTTCAACGAGGCCGCAATTACCCAGGTGGGTGGCCGTTACTACACGGGCGAGGTCAACCTGGCGCAGGTCGGCAGCGCTAACAGTGCGCAAGTGGTGCAATGGGCGGGGTTCAGCAACTTCAGTTTTAGCCAGAACGGAATCGGCAACGAGCTGACGGCGAGGCAGGGCACGCGCACCGGAACGATTCGCGGGACCTCGGCCGGCAACGACAATCGCGTCAACATTGACCAGAGTTTTGACGGTCCGGTGCTCGACATCGCGCAGAACGGTTCAGCCAACGAGATCGATGTGGTGCAACATGCCGCCTATGGCACGGCTTCGATCAGCCAGAGCGGCGATGCCAATGTCGCTGTGCTCAATCAACTGACGGAATTCGCCGCGCCGCCGAGCGCCGCCATCATCCAGAACGGCACAGGCAACAGCACGTCCATCACCCAGCACTGAGCCGCGCTGATGCGGCCGTCAGACGGCCGCGCTACATTCTCAATGGTCGGTTGCCGTAGCGCTCGTTATGCGCGCTACGGCCTGGGCCAGTGACAACTTCAGTGTGGTGCCATGCAGAGATCGCCGGCGATGCAGGCTTTCGCTAGTTGCGGGCGCGCTTCATGCACGCGAGGTGCCGGGCATTGACCCGGTTGGCGAACCAGGCGGTGGTCAGGTTGCGAGTGATCTTTGGGCTTTCCAGCCGGATTCCCGGCAGCATCGCCCGAGGCAGCGGCTTACCCGCGCGCTTTTCGGCCAGTGCGAAGACCTTTTCATAGAGGTCGGTTTTCTCGAAACCATGGGTGTCACCGCGCTCCAGTGCGTTGCGAATCGACGTATCGCTCATTTCCAGCTTGCCTGCCAGCGCGCGAACTGCACGCTCGGTCTGGCCGGCCTTGCTGCTGCCGTGAATGATCAGGTCGCCGTCGAGGGCCAGCTTGATGCCACTGGCGCGGCTCACCGCGGCCTGAAACGCGGCGTTGCGACTGGCGTACCAGCCGGCATTGAAGTCGGCGAAGCGGTACAGCGGCTCGCGATAGCTGGTCGGGTAGTCGAGCAGGTGGGCGATGCCGAAATACATGCCACCGCGGCGCGTGAAGACTTCGTCGCGGATCGAGCCTTCCCGTTCATAGGGGTAGGTCCATCTGCGGTCTTCGGCAAAGGCGATGCTGACCTGCATCGGGCCGCCGGTCTTGACCGGGTTGAGCGTGCCGAACAGTTGCTTGCCGAGCGGCATGATGCTGAGGAAGTCATCGAAGATCGCGCTCAGCTGCTCTTCGGTGCGCACGGCCGCGAGACGCTGGCTATAGGTCTTTCCGTTGGGCGACTTCACGTCCAGCGCCGCATCCACCACGAACTGCGGGACGTGCAGGCGGCCGGCACGACGGTAGATTTCCTCTCGCGCAATCTTCGCCAGGCCGGGCACGGGCGGGGTCGCCTGGAATGTCGATTCCTGCACCGTCACGGCCAGGACCGAGCAGATGTTCTCATCGTTCGGCGGGATATCCAGCGCATCGAAGGCTGTGTAGACGTCCTGAGCCCAACCCTGACGATCAGGAATGTTGGCGGGGATCAGGCGAGCGATCTTGGCGCGGACTTCTTCCGGCTTGGGCGCCGGAGTCGTCGGCTGCTGGGTTCCACAACCGGCAAGACCGAGCAACGCCGCTGCGACGATTGCTGCCAGTAAAGGGCGGGTGTTGCCAGGAACTGGTCGGGTAGCGGCAGGGCTGCATGCCGAGTGGAAGGTTGAAATCGAAATGGTCATGCGGTCCTGAATGTAATGAGCGCCTGGGGCTCGGACAGTAAAACAGCCGAAACCGTTCTGCCTCTTTCAGAACCGCGATTCAAAACCGACTGGTTCGCTTGCCGAATTTCGGCGCGCACCTGACCTGCCGCGCAAAGCCTGTGCCAGTGCTGCAAGCGACGTACGCTTAGCTGTAGCAGCTCGCGCCGGACTCAGAAATCGTGGCAATCCGGGCCCTGGCGCAGGTACGTGGTTTCGTGGGTTTCGCCCTTGGAATCCACATAGGTCATTCGGGCGGTCACGACCTCGCAGCCGCCAGCAGGCACGTCCATCGATATGACCTTGGCGATGTCCAGCTTGTCGCCATATTGATAGGCCTTGGGTTCATCGGCGGCATACGCCAGCTGGGCACTGAGTACCAGGCCGGCAATCCAGATCAGTTTGTTCACAGGTAACCTCCAGAGCGCCTGCGGGCCCAGGTCGCTGCGACGGGGGCGAAGGCAGGCGTTTCTTGCGTGCAGCGCCTGCCGGATGGCAGACGCCGGGAAATAAACGAGGCTGCCACGAGGAAAAGCAGCCAAAAGGTGGCAGGACGCCCGATCGAAGGAGCGCTCGACCGGCGAAGGAGCGGACTGGCTTCTAGTGTCCGTTGCCACCCGGCGATTTTAGTGAGCGACCAGGAGGGGAAAAACCGCGCCAGCGGTGAAGCACCTTTACCCGCCGCGCAACAATCAATCAGGCCCAATGGGCCGGGTCCTGCAGGATGCGGCGGTAGTCGGCGAATGCGCGCGGCAGCTCCAGCGCGAGATAGTCGACCCAGGTCCTGATCTTCGC
>DNMQ01000509.1 GCA_003488145.1 Pseudomonas sp. | reverse complement strand
TTCGTCGCCATCGACGGCAGCGGCCGCACCCGCTCGGTGCCGCCGCGCCGCTAAGCCGCCCGCTAGTGAGGCTGTGGCTCGGGTCGCAGTAGCCCGGCCGCGACGGCAAAGCGATTCTTGCCACCACTCTTGGCCTGATACAGCGCGGTATCGGCGCAGTGATAGAGCTGCTCGGCCTGCTGGCCGTCCTGCAACGTGGCGATCCCGATACTGACACCCACCCGCGCCGCCGGATCATGCGGATGCCTGATATCCAGCGCGGTCAGCGCGTTGATCACCTGACGGGCAATGCGCTGTGCAGCGGCGTTGTCGCAGTTGTACAGCAGCAGTGCGAACTCCTCACCGCCAACCCGTGCCGCCTCGTCCAGCGGGCGCCGCGCGAAGCCGGCGAGCAGCTCGCCGAAGGCGCGGATCAGTGCATCGCCGGCCGGATGGCCGAAGGTGTCGTTATAGGCCTTGAAATCATCCAGATCGAGCAGCAGAAGGCTCAGCGGGCGCCGGTCTCGGCGGGCCTGGGCGATCCGCTGGGGCAGCGCGCGATCATGACTGCGCCGGTTGGCCAGACCGCTGAGCGCGTCGTGCTCGGCGACCCAGCCCAGCAGTTGGCGGGTGAGGAACTGGTCGCGCTGCGAGTACTCATGAACATAGCGACTGATCGCGCCGATGATCAGCAACAGCAGGTAGTAGCTGACGGCGATCCAGTGTTCCGGCATCTGCTCGGCCGACAGGATCAGGCTAGCCATGCACACATCGGCCAGCACGATCAGCACCGCGCACAGCAGCGCCCACCAGAACGTCACGCCGAGAAAGAAGAACGACGCGACGATCAGCAGCCCGGCGCCGTAACGGAAATTCAGCTCCGCATCGAGCGTTTCGAAGCGGATGTCGATCAGCGCGGCCAGCATGCCGACCATCACCAGCAGCACCGGAAATATGCGGTTGGCCTGCGCGCGAAACCTGCGGCTGTAGAAGGTCAGCACCAGCACGACGACGCCCGGCAGAATCTGCAGGAGGCGCAACAGCGTCAGCGTTGTCAGCCAGCCGGTATCGGCAAGATCGAACAACCGGTGTTCGCAATACAGATAACCACCGACCGCGAAGATCAACAGCAGGGCGGCGAGGCGTTGCGATAGCCGCGCATGACGATCCAGATAGCGCCGAAACTCCCTCTCCAGCTCCGGCGCGAAGCGCAGCAGACGGAACCCGCCATGCAACTGCCGGCCATAAGGCGTATCGCGGAAGTCCTCGGTAGAGGCCTGGGGGGATATATGGCGCATCGGAAGCTCGCAGGTTCGACGCGCGATGATATCACCAAGCCACCACGCAACAGACAGCCGTCCGACCGACGTAGCACCGCTGCTGCCACGCCAGCTCGAAGATGAAGGTTGCACTGAACGTTGGCAGCATCGAAGATCGCGCTACATGCACTGTTGGATGTATCCGTGACCGCCCTGCTACTCGCCCTCTGGCCCCTGTTCGCCCTGATCGTCGCCGGCTATTTCCTGCGCCTGCGCGCCTTTCCCAGTGCCGAATTCTGGCCCGGCGCCGAGCGCATCAACTACTTCATCCTCTTCCCCGCTCTGCTGTTCAGCAGCCTGGCAACCGCACCGCTGGATAACCCAGCACTGCCGCGCCTGGCCGCTGCCGTGATGCTCACCCTGGGCCTGGCCTGGATCGGGCTGCTGATCGCCAAGCGGTTGCGCGGCTGGTCTGCCGGCCGCTTCGGCGCCATCACCCAGGGCGTGCTGCGCTTCAACACCTACCTCGGCCTGGCCGCGGTGGGCAGCCTGTTCGGCAAGGAAGGTCTGGCGCTGGCCGCACTGATGCTGGCGCTGATGGTGCCGACGGTGAACGTGATGTCGGTGTGGGCGCTGACCGCCGAGCGCGGCGTCAGCGTGCGCGGTCTGCTGCTGCCCATCGCCAAGAATCCGCTGATTCTCGCCTGTGTCGCCGGCGCGCTGGTCAATCTGTCGGGCCTGGGTCTGCCCGGCGGCACCGACCGCCTGCTGAGTCTGCTCGCCGCCGCCAGCCTGCCGTTGGGCCTGCTCTGCGTCGGCGCGGCGCTCAAACCCCAGGAGCTGGGCGGGGAAATCCCGGCGCTGGGCTGGAACAGCGCGGTGCGCCTGCTGGCCGTTCCGCTGCTCGCCTACGGTGTGGCGATGGTGCTCGGCCTGCCCGATATGGAAACCACCATCCTGGTGCTGTTCTTCGCCCTGCCCACCGCCCCCACTGCCTACGTGCTCACCCGCCAGCTCGGCGGCGACAGCCATCTGATGGCGGGCATCATCACCTTGCAGACCCTGCTCGCGGCGGCCAGCCTGCCGCTGGTGCTGACGCTGCTCAACGGCTGATCAGCGCGCGACCTGCCCGCGTAGCAGACGCAGCAGCATCAGCGCCATGCCGACACCCAGCGCGCCGAGCACCAGCAGCGGGCCGAGATAACCGAGGGCGTCCTGCAGCCAACCGAGTAGCAGGTGCAGCCATTCGGTGTGCAACGAGGCTTCCACTGCAACGTAACCGCCCTGCTCCCAGATCTGGTAGGCGGCGTACAGCGGGATCAGCGTCAGCGGCAGCAGGATCAGGCACAGCCAGTAGCCGCTGCGCCGGTATGCACCCAGCAGCCCCCATGGCAGGTAAGCAGCACGAATCAGCTGGAAGAAGCAGACGATGTAATAGACCACCAGCAGCAGGGCGAAACCGCTGGCCACGGACGGCGCGAGCCAGAGTTCACGCAGCGCCGCGGTGCTGATGAACAGGCTGAGCGCGCCCCATAGCAGAAGAAAGAAGGTTCTCATCGCAAGTCCCGGTGTCGGCTTTTGGCGAAAGCGCATCGGAACAGAATTCCGAGCGCCATACGCACAACCGCTTCACGAAACAGGCGGCGATGAGCAGCGATCATGCCGGCTTCGAGCAGGCGAGCACGGTTTAGAACAGGCTGAGCTGATCGCTTTTTGGCTCATCTGGCTTGGCCGCCGGCACTGCCTCTGTGGCTCTGGTCTGAGCGCTGGGGAGGGCCAACCGTTCGGCCAATCCTGCGGCGCGCTCGGCGCGGGTATTGACCGCTTCGGCCAGCCGTGCCGGCAGCGCCCAGATCTCCACCTTGCGCTTGGCACGGGTGATTCCTGTGTAGAACAGCGAGCGCGTCAGCAGCGGGCTGGGCTGTTCCGGCAACGCCAGCAGCACCTCGGTGAACTCCGAGCCCTGGCTCTTGTGCACGGTCATGGCGAAGGCGCTGTCGTGGCTCGGCAACCGAGCCGGGGCAAAGCCGCGATAGCCCTCGTCACCCTCGAAGAACACCCGCAGGCCCTGCTCGGTTTTCAGACACAGGCCGATATCGCCGTTGAACAGGCCCAGGGCGTAGTCGTTCTGCCGGACCATCACTGCGCGGCCGGGGTACCAGCGTTCGCGGGCGGGCACACCGAGGCGGCGCTTGAAGCGCGCTTCCAGTGCCTCGTTGATGCCGGTGACGCCAAAGGCGCCTTCGCGCTGGGCGGTCAGCGCGCGGAAACCGTTGAAGGCCTCGAATGCGGCGGACGGATCGGTCTGGCGTGCGGCCTGCAGGTAAGGTGCATAACCCTGTTCCAGCCTCTCGATCAATGCGGTCGGGCTGGGCGTTGCGCTCCAGGCGAGGTCTGCACGGCCTTCCTGCAGCAGCGCGACGGTGCCCTTGGCGTCACCAGCGTTGATGCGCCGCGCCAGTTCGCCGATGCCGCTGTCGCCGGCGAAGCGGTGGCTGTGGGTGAGCAGCACCACCGCATCGCCAAGGCGCGAGCGCGGCGTCTCGACCGGTACGTTCTGCCCGGTGAGGCGTTGCAGATCGGTCGTGGCCTGACTATCGAATCCGCGCCCTTCGCAGAGTTCGGCGAACACCGCGCCGGCTTCCACGGCGGCCAACTGGTCCTTGTCGCCGAGCAGGATCAGCCGTGCCTTGGGCGGCAGCGCGGCGACCAGCTTGGCCATCAGCGCCAGATCGACCATCGACGCCTCGTCCACCACCAGCACGTCCAGCGCCAACGGGTTGGCTGCGTCATGCCGTACTTTCGGGCTGTCGCCGCGGCTGCCGAGCAGACGATGCAGGGTCCGCGCTTCGTCCGGCAGGGCCTCTTTCACCGCATCGCTGACCGGCAGCTCGGCCTTGGCGTTGCGGATCGCCTCGGCCATGCGCGCCGCCGCCTTGCCGGTGGGCGCCGCGAGGCCGATGGCCAGGCGTTCGCCGCCAGGCTGTTCCAGCAATGCCGCCAGCAACCGCACCACGGTGGTGGTCTTGCCGGTGCCGGGGCCGCCGGAGATCACCGCCAGGCGCCGGCGTACCGCCTGGGCCGCTGCCAGCCGTTGCCAGTCGGGGCTCTGCTGATTGAAGGCGAACAAGCGCGCCAGGCTGTCGCTCAGCTGAGCCTCGTCGACATCGGGTGCGTCCGCTGCACGAGCCAGCAGCTGTTCCGCCAACTGCTGTTCATAGGCCTGGTAACGGGCGAGGTAGAGCCTGTCGCCAACGAGGATCAGCGGCGCGTAATCATCAGATGTGCCGATCAGAGGCGAGGCCTCCAGTTGTGCGCGCCAGGTTGCGAGCGGCGGCAGGCTGAGGTCGACCTCTGGCCAGGGGCGCTTGCCAGCGAAGCGTTGGAGCGGAAGGCAGACGTCTCCGGACGCCAGGGCTTCACAGCAGAGCGCCGCAGCGAGCAGCACCGTTTCGGGGGTATCCGGCTCGAGGCGCTGCAGACTGGCGATGAAGGCGCGCTCCAGTGGGCCTAACGGAAGCTCGAATAGATTCGTCATCGTGGCGACCTCGATCCAGCAGAAACCCGCTTGCTGGCAGTACTCGTTCCGGCACCGCGGATCGCCAGCAAGCTGGCTCCTACACAAGCGGGCGATTGCCCTTCGCGAGATAGGACTCCTGCGAATATGAGGCGCATCATTTGCCCTCCTCGAACAACCGATCCAACGCATCGAGCAAGACATCATCCGGCCGCGCGAAGTAGACGCCGGCATCGGGCATGCCGCGCAGGAACAGGTAGAAGGCGCCGCCGAGCTGATCGTCTTGGAAATCCGCCAGGCGTTGACGCAGAAAGCGCCGCAGCGCCACCAGGTAGATCAGGTATTGCAGGTAGTAATGCTCGCCTGCCAACGCCTGCAGCAGCCGTTCGCCGCCGTAATAGCTCGCATCCGGACCGAGCCAGTTGGATTTGTAGTCGGCGATGTACCAGCG
>DNMQ01000513.1 GCA_003488145.1 Pseudomonas sp. | reverse complement strand
TGTTACCATCCCGCGCTTATCGCAGGACCCTGCTGACTATAAGGAACCAGGCTTCCATGGGCGAACTGGCCAAAGAAATCCTCCCGGTCAATATCGAAGACGAACTCAAGCAGTCCTACCTTGATTACGCCATGAGCGTGATCATCGGCCGTGCGCTGCCGGATGCGCGCGATGGCCTGAAACCGGTGCACCGTCGCGTGCTCTACGCCATGAGCGAGCTGGGCAACGACTGGAACAAGCCGTACAAGAAATCCGCCCGTGTGGTCGGTGACGTGATCGGTAAGTACCACCCGCACGGCGACTCTGCGGTGTACGACACCATCGTGCGGATGGCGCAGCCGTTCTCGCTGCGCTACATGCTGGTCGACGGCCAGGGTAACTTCGGTTCGGTTGACGGCGATAGCGCTGCAGCGATGCGTTACACCGAAGTGCGCATGGCCAAGCTGGCCCATGAGCTGCTGGCCGACCTGGAAAAGGAAACCGTCGACTGGGTGCCCAACTACGACGGCACCGAACAGATCCCGGCGGTCATGCCGACCAAGGTTCCCAATCTGCTGGTGAACGGCTCCAGCGGTATTGCGGTAGGCATGGCGACCAACATCCCGCCGCATAACCTGGGCGAAGTGATTGATGGTTGCCTGGCGCTGATCGACAACGCCGATATCACTATCGACGAACTCATGCAGTTCATCCCGGGCCCCGATTTCCCCACTGCCGGTATCATCAATGGCCGTGCTGGCATCATCGAGGCCTACCGCACCGGTCGTGGCCGCATTTATATCCGTGCGCGCGCCGATATCGAGGACATCGACAAGGTCGGCGGTCGCCAGCAGATCGTCATCACCGAGCTGCCTTACCAACTGAACAAGGCACGGCTGATCGAGAAGATCGCCGAGCTGGTGAAAGAGAAGAAGATCGAAGGCATCACCGAGCTGCGTGACGAGTCCGACAAGGACGGCATGCGCGTGGTCATCGAGCTGCGCCGCGGCGAAGTGCCGGAGGTGATCCTCAACAACCTATACGCCCAGACCCAGCTGCAGAGCGTCTTCGGTATCAACGTGGTTGCGCTCATTGATGGCCAGCCACGTACGCTGAACCTGAAAGAGCTGCTGGAAGCCTTCGTTCGCCACCGCCGCGAAGTCGTTACCCGCCGTACCGTCTACGAACTGCGCAAGGCGCGCGAGCGTGGGCACATTCTTGAGGGGCAGGCGGTCGCGCTGTCCAACATCGATCCGGTCATTGCGGTGATCAAGGCTTCGCCAACTCCAGCCGAGGCCAAGGATGCGCTGATTTCCACTGCCTGGGAATCGAGCGCCGTTGAAGCCATGGTCGAGCGCGCAGGGGCTGATGCCTGTCGCCCGGAAGGCCTCGATCCGCAGTTTGGCCTGCGTGACGGCAAGTACTTTCTGTCGCCGGAACAGGCGCAGGCGATTCTCGATCTGCGTCTGCACCGCCTGACCGGCCTCGAGCACGAGAAGCTGCTCAGCGAGTACCAGGAAATCCTCACCCAGATCGGCGAGCTGATCCGCATCCTGACCAATCCGGTTCGCCTGATGGAAGTCATCCGCGAAGAACTGGAAGGCGTGAAGCGCGATTTCGGCGATGCACGGCGCACCGAGATTCTCGAGTCGCGTCTGGACCTGACGCTGGCGGACCTGATCACCGAAGAAGAGCGCGTCGTCACCATCTCTCATGGTGGTTATGCCAAGTCGCAACCGCTGGCCGCCTACCAGGCGCAGCGCCGTGGTGGTCGCGGCAAGGCTGCAACTGGTGTGAAGGAAGAGGATTACGTCGAACATCTGCTGGTTGCCAACAGTCACACCACGCTGCTGCTGTTCTCCAGCAAGGGCAAAGTGTACTGGCTGAAGACCTACGAGATTCCCGAAGCATCTCGCACTTCGCGTGGCCGCCCGCTGGTCAACCTGCTACCGCTCGATGAGGGCGAGCGCATCACCGCCATGCTTCAGGTCGATCTGGAAGCGCTGCGCAAGCAGGCCGCCGAAGGTGAGGACGACCTGGACGAAGCAGAAGGTTTGGTCATCGAGCACGATGATGCGGACGACGTCGAAAGCGATGACGCCGACAGCGACGAGAAAGACGAGCCGACCGGCTCCTACATTTTCATGGCTACCGCCAATGGCACGGTCAAGAAGACGCCATTGGTGCAGTTCAGCCGTCCGCGTACGTCCGGCCTGATCGCGCTCAAGCTGGAAGAAGGCGACACCCTCATCGCTGCGGCCGTCACCGATGGTGCCCAGGAAGTGATGATGTTCTCCGACGGCGGCAAGGTCATCCGCTTCAAGGAAAGCAAGGTTCGCATCATGGGCCGCAATGCCCGCGGTGTACGCGGTATGCGTCTGCCCGAAGGGCAGCGCATCATCTCCATGCTGATTCCGGAATCGGGTGCACAGATCCTTACCGCATCTTTGCGTGGATACGGCAAGCGCACCGCGATGGAAGAGTTTCCACGCCGCGGTCGCGGTGGTCAGGGCGTCATCGCCATGGTCACCAACGAGCGTAACGGCCCGTTGATCGGTGCCGTGCAGGTGCTCGAGGGCGAGGAGATCATGCTGATCTCCGATCAGGGCACGCTGGTCCGGACCCGCGTCGACGAGGTGTCATCGCTGGGTCGCAATACTCAGGGCGTCACCCTCATCAAGCTGAGCAAGGGCGAGCATCTGGTTGGTCTGGAGCGCGTGCAGGAGCCATCCGAGGAAGACGTGCTGGAAGACATCGAAGCGTTGCTCGATGACGACGCCCTCGAGAAGGAAATGCCTGTACTCAGCACTGAGCCGAGCGAGGATGAACTGCTCGGCGGGGCTGGCGACGTATCTCCGGATGTGGTGCCGACAGACGACGAAGACTGATCGGCGAAAGCAATCCGCAATCAGGTGGTAGCGCGGCGGACGGTAGAGGTACCGGTCGCCGCGCCGCGGGATTCAATATCGAGCAAGAGCGAGAGAACAGCAGTGAGCAAACGCGCTTTTAACTTCTGTGCCGGTCCGGCTGCGCTTCCCGAAGCCGTCCTTCAGCGCGCCCAGGCGGAGCTT
Organism: Pseudomonas sp.; assembly: GCA_003488145.1. GTDB lineage: Bacteria > Pseudomonadota > Gammaproteobacteria > Pseudomonadales > Pseudomonadaceae > Stutzerimonas. The sequence continues at coordinate 3,960 of DNMQ01000513.1, read as the reverse complement.
CTCGACTGGCATGGCAAGGGCTTGTCGGTCATGGAGATGAGTCACCGTAGCGACGAATACACCGCTATCGCCGAAAAGGCCGAACAGGATCTGCGCGACCTGCTGGCAATTCCGTCGAACTACAAGGTGCTGTTCCTGCAGGGGGGCGCCAGCCAGCAGTTTGCCGAGATTCCGCTGAACCTGCTGCCGGAAGATGGCGTTGCCGACTACATCGATACGGGCATCTGGTCGCGCAAGGCGATCGAAGAGGCGCGTCGTTTCGGTAACGTCAATGTGGCGGCCAGCGCCAAACCCCTCGATTACTTCGCCATTCCGGGGCAGAACGACTGGCAGTTGAGCGAGCACGCGGCGTACCTGCACTACGCGAGCAACGAGACCATCGGCGGCCTGCAGTTCGATTGGATTCCGGATATCGGCGATACGCCGCTGGTCGTCGACATGTCGTCGGACATTCTGTCGCGGACCATCGACGTCTCGAAGTTCGGCCTGATCTACGCCGGAGCGCAGAAGAACATCGGGCCATCCGGGCTGGTGGTCGTCATCGTTCGTGAAGACCTGCTCGGCCATGCGCGTTCCGCTTGCCCGACCATGCTCGACTACAAGGTCGCGGCGGATAACGGCTCGATGTACAACACGCCGGCAACCTTTTCCTGGTATCTCTCGGGGCTGGTCTTTGAGTGGCTGAAGGAGCAGGGCGGCGTCGAGGCGATGGAGCAGCGCAACCGTGCCAAGAAGGACATGCTCTACGGTGCCATCGATGCCAGCGATTTCTACACCAACCCGATCGCCATCAATGCGCGTTCGTGGATGAACGTTCCGTTCCGTCTGGCCGATGAGCGTCTGGACAAGGCGTTCCTGACCGGCGCCGACGCGCGCGGCCTGTTGAACCTCAAAGGGCATCGCTCCGTGGGTGGCATGCGCGCTTCTATCTACAACGCCGTAGGCCTGGACGCGGTCGAAGCGCTGGTGGCCTACATGGCCGAGTTCGAGAAGGAGCACGGCTGATGAGCGACGCCGATCAGTTGAAGGCCCTGCGGGTTCGAATCGACAGCCTCGATGAGCGCATTCTCGATCTGATCAGCGAGCGCGCCCGCTGTGCCCAGGAAGTCGCCCGGGTCAAGACCGCGGCGCTGGCCGAGGGCGAGTCCGCGGTGTTCTACCGTCCGGAGCGCGAAGCCTGGGTGCTCAAGCACATCATGGAGCTCAACCGCGGGCCGCTCGATAACGAGGAAATGGCGCGTCTGTTCCGCGAGATCATGTCGTCCTGCCTGGCCCTGGAACAGCCGCTCCGGGTTGCCTATCTCGGCCCAGAGGGTACCTTCTCCCAGGCTGCGGCGCTCAAGCATTTCGGCCATGCGGTCATCAGTACGCCAATGGCAGCCATTGATGAGGTGTTTCGCGAGGTTGTGGCGGGGGCTGTGAATTTCGGCGTAGTGCCGGTGGAGAACTCCACCGAAGGTGCAGTCAATCACACGCTGGACAGCTTCCTCGAGCACGACATCGTGATCTGCGGCGAAGTGGAGCTGCGTATCCACCACCATTTGTTGGTGGGCGAGACGACCAAGACCGATCGGATCACGCGCATCTACTCCCACGCGCAATCGCTGGCGCAGTGCCGCAAGTGGCTTGATGCCCACTACCCGAATGTCGAGCGCGTAGCGGTTTCCAGCAATGCGGATGCGGCCAAGCGGGTCAAGAGCGAGTGGAATTCGGCGGCCATCGCCGGCGACATGGCTGCCCAGCTCTACGGTCTGACCAAGCTGGCCGAGAAGATCGAGGACCGCCCGGACAACTCCACGCGATTCCTGATTATCGGTAGCCAGGAAGTGCCGCCGACCGGCGATGACAAGACCTCAATCATCGTCTCGATGCGCAACAAGCCAGGCGCCTTGCACGAGCTGCTGGTGCCGTTCCANNACCTACGTGTTCTTCATCGATTTCCTGGGTCACCACCAGGATCCGCTGATCAAGGATGCGCTGGAGAAGCTCGGGCAGGAAGCTGTGGCCCTTAAGGTGTTGGGTTCCTACCCCAAAGCGGTTCTTTAATTGCGGCTTCAGGTCGCGGCAGTGGGGCAGGCGACCGGCTTGTACCTGCCGCCTGAAGCCTGCAGCCTGAGGTTTTTGTTATGAGTTGTGATTTCCTCGCCCTGGCGCAGCCAGGGGTGCAGAAGCTGTCGCCGTACGTACCGGGCAAGCCGGTTGAAGAACTGGCGCGCGAGCTGAGTTTGGACCCCGCAGGAATCGTCAAGCTGGCCAGCAATGAGAACCCGCTGGGGCCAAGCCCGAAAGTGCTTGATGCGATCAGGGCTGAGCTTTCGGAGTTGACCCGCTACCCGGACGGCAACGGCTTCGCGCTCAAGCAGCGACTTGCCGAGCGCTATTCGGTCGGAATCAATCAAGTCACCCTGGGCAATGGTTCCAACGACATTCTTGAGCTGGTTGCGCGCGCCTATCTGGCTCCGGGACTCAACGCCGTGTTCAGCGAGCATGCCTTCGCTGTCTATCCGATCGCGACGCAGGCGGTCGGGGCCGAGGAACGTGCCGTGCCGGCCAGGAACTGGGGGCACGACCTCGACGCAATGGCGGCGGCCATCGACGAGAATACCCGCGTGGTTTTCGTCGCTAACCCCAACAATCCCACCGGAACCTGGTTCGATGCTGCTGCGCTGGGTGGATTTCTAGCGCGCGTACCGGAGCGTGTCCTGGTGGTGCTGGACGAGGCCTACATCGAATATGCCGAAGGGCAGGAGTTGCCGGATGGTCTGGCGTTTCTGGCCGACTATCCGAACCTGCTGGTTTCGCGCACCTTCTCCAAGGCTTATGGGCTTGCTGCGCTGCGGGTCGGCTACGCGATCAGTTCGCCGGTGATCGCCGATGTGCTGAATCGCGTCAGGCAGCCATTCAACGTGAACAGTCTGGCGCTGACGGCGGCTTGCGCAGCGCTGGATGACGTCGATTACCTGCTTGCCAGCCGCAAGGCGAATGATGCCGGGATGCTTCAGCTGGAAACGGGTTTCCGTCAGCTGGGACTGGAGTGGATCCCTTCGCGGGGCAATTTCATCGCGGTGGACTTCGCCCGTGATGCTGCGCCGATCAATCAGGCGCTGTTGCGCGAAGGGGTGATTGTGCGCCCTATGGCCGGATACGGTATGCCAACGTTCCTGCGTATCTCAATTGGCACCGAGCAGGAAAATGCACGCTTTCTCGATGTGCTGCGCCAGGTGCTCGCTCAGTGAATCACGCTCGTCACGCGCAACAGCCTTCGCCGATTGTGAATCGCCTGGTTGTGATCGGCCTTGGCCTGATTGGCGGCTCGTTCGCCAAGGGCTTGCGTGAGGCTGGCCTTTGTCGCGAGGTGGTCGGCTTCGATCTGGATGCACGCTCGCGTGAGCTTGCGGTCGAACTGGGCGTGGTGGATCGCTGCGCCGCGACGCTTGCAGAGGCTTGTCATGGGGCTGACGTCATTCAGCTTGCGACGCCTATCCTTGCGCTGGAGCGGCTGCTTGGTGAACTGGCGAAGCTCGAACTGGGCGACGCAGTGATCACTGACGTCGGCAGCGCCAAGGGCAATGTCGTGCGCTGTGCGCGTAAAGTGTTCGGCAACATGCCATCAAGGTTCGTGCCTGGCCACCCCATCGCCGGCTCTGAACTCAGTGGCGTGACGGCGGCGAACAGCACGCTGTTTCGACGGCACAAGGTGATCCTGACGCCGCTGGAAAATACCGATCCGCAAGCGCTCACGCTGGTGAGCAAGCTCTGGTCGGCGCTGGGTGCGGATGTCGAGCATATGGAGGTGACGCATCACGATGAGGTGCTGGCTGCCACTAGTCATTTACCGCATCTGCTGGCCTTCGGTCTGGTTGATTCGCTCGCCAAGCGCCATGAGAATCTCGAGATCTTCCGCTACGCGGCAGGTGGTTTTCGCGATTTCACCCGTATCGCCGGTAGCGACCCGGTGAT
>DNMQ01000316.1 GCA_003488145.1 Pseudomonas sp. | reverse complement strand
CGCAGCGCCTGTTCGGCCTGCAGGCGCCGGCGGCGCTCGTTGACCTCGCCCAACGCTCGTTCCACGGCCTTGGGCAGAAAGCCGAGGTTCTGCTTTAGCACGTAGTCGACGGCGCCGGAGCGCATCATGTTTACCGCGTGCTCTTCGCCGAATACGCCGGAAAGGAAAATGAAGGGGGTCTGCGGGGCGAGCCTTCGGGCCTCCTGCAGCGCCTGGCTGCCGGAGAAACCGGGCAGGATGAAATCCGCCAGGATCAGATCGAAGCGGCGTCGCTGTAACGCTTCGACCACCCCGGCGTGGTTGTAGACCAGCTCCGTCTGCAAGGTGTAGCCACTGCGCTCCAGCGCCAGCTGGGCCAGTTCGGCATCATGCCGGCTGTCCTCGATGAACAGGACACTGATGTTCTTTGACGCTGGCATATCCGTCCTGTCGAGGGAGCAGGGATCGTCGATACGGTCCGCCAGGCAAGGCGGACCGTTTCGTTATGAGTTCTTTTCTTCTTTGTTGCGCGCACGCTTGAGCCGCAGGGAACCCGGCGGCGGTTCGTTGAGCACGGCCCAGAAGATGCCGAGATCGGAGATTGCGGCGACAAAATCCTTGAATTCGACCGGTTTGACCACGTAGGCGTTCACCCCGAGCTCGTAAGCCTTCATCAGGTCGGGCTCTTCCCTCGAGGAGGTCAGCATGACCACCGGAATACTGCGCAGCTCGGTGGTCTCGCGCACGGTCTTGAGCACTTCCAGTCCGTCGACCTTCGGCAGTTTCAGGTCCAGCAGCAGGACGGCCGGATTTCCATCGGCGCGGTCGGCGTAGGCGCCGGTGCGCTGCAGATAGCTCAGCGCCTCGGCGCCGTCTCGCATCACCACCACGTCGTTGGCCAGCTGGCTGCGCTCCAGGGCGATCAGCGTCAGTTCCAGGTCGTGGGGGTTGTCCTCCACCAGCAGTATCGGTTTCAGCATCAGATGTCTCGGTCCAGGAGGGACGATGTGTAAGTCAGTTTAGGCAGTGCGAAATAGAAGGTGGCGCCCTTGTCCAGCTGGCCCTCGGCCCACACGCGTCCATCGTGGCGCTCGACGATGCGCCGCACGCTGGCCAGGCCGATGCCGGTGCCCTCGAACTCTTCCATGCGATGCAGGCGCTGGAATACGCCGAACAGCTTGCCGGCATACTGCATGTCGAAGCCGACGCCGTTGTCCCGCACGTAGACCACGACCTCGCCCGAGCGCTGTTCTGCGCCGACCTCGATGACCGCGACGTCGCGGGTGCGGCTGTACTTCACCGCGTTGTCGATGAGGTTGCGTAGGACCATGTGAATGAAGGCGGCATCGGCGACGACGATCGGCATCGGCAGCAGGTGCCATTCGATCTGTCGCCCCTCGCAGTCCGGCGCCAGCTCCTCGCGAATCGAGGCGACCAGCGCGCCGAGGTCGACGTCCGACAGGCGCAGGGCGGCGCGGCCCATCTGCGAGAAGCTCAGCAGGTTGTCGACCAGTGTGCCGGCGAAACGTGCGGCGTCGGCGATATTGTCGAGAAAGCGCATGCCGCGCTCGCTGAGCTGGCTGCTTTCCATTTCTCCGAGCAGTTCGGTATAGCCGGCGATATGCCGCAGTGGCGCCCGCAGGTCGTGGGACACGCTGTAGGAGAAGGCCTCCAGTTCCTTGTTGCTGGCGCGCAGCTCGCCGGCCAGCTGGGCCATTTCCTCGGCCTTGCGCAGCACGATGCCGAGCACCGCGTTGCGCAACTCCAGCGCGCCTTCGATTTCGACCTGATCCCAGGCATGCGAGTAACCGCGCAGCGTCTCCTGCCAGCGTTCGAAACTGTGGCGGGGGCTGAGCGCACCGCTGATGCGATCGATCTGCTTCTCCGGCTGGCCGGCCCAGTTCACGGTCTTGACCTGCTCGCGGCGGAACCAGATCAGATAATGGGCGTGCAGCCTGGAAATGGAGATGGCCATGACGCCGGCACAATGCTCGGCCAGCGCGGGCAGGTGCGGAATGTCGCGGCTGACGCAGTCGCTCTGGAAGACCAGCTGGTCATGCCGTTGGCCCAGCCAGTGGGCGAGCTGCATGATCAGTTCGCTGTCCGGCGCATCGCCAACGGTCTCGCAGTTGTCAGCGGAAATCACGGCCGCGCCTTCGGCCTTGGCGAAGCCGAGCACCACCTCGGGCGCCTGGCGAAAGCCCTCCACCACGCTGTCGCGGTCGGCCATGGCCGACAGCAGGTGGACGATCTGCTGACGCAGTTGCAGCTTGCGCTGCGCCAGGGTCTCGGTTTCCCTGGCCTCGATCTGCAGGGCAAGGATGCGGCCGAGCAGCTCGCAGGCGGTACGGGTCTGGTAGCTGACCTGCCGTGGCTGGGCATCGTGGCAGGAGATCAATCCCCACAGGCGGTCGCGGATGACGATGGAAATGGACATCGACGCCAGCGTGCCCATGTTGCGCATGTACTGCAGGTGCACCGGAGAGACGCTGCGCAAGGCGGAAAAACTCAGGTCCAGTGGCGTGCCGGAAGTCGGATTCAGGGTCGGCACCAGGGGCGACGGCTGGTAGTTGGCGTCCTGGATCACGCGAATCAGGTTGTCGCGGTACAGGCGCCGGGCCTGCTGCGGAATGTCCGCCGCCGGGAAGCACAGGCCCAGATAGGACGGGTAGCCGGGATCGGCGACTTCGGCCAGGACCAGGCCGTTGTCTTCGGCATCGA
>DNMQ01000514.1 GCA_003488145.1 Pseudomonas sp. | reverse complement strand
AGTCGATCCAGAAGCTGTTCGCCCTGCCGGGCGACACACGGGTATTCATGTGCCACGACTACAAGGCGCCCGGCCGTGAAGAGTTCCTCTATGAAACGACCATCGCCGCCGAACGCGAACACAACGTGCACGTGCACGCCGGCATCAGCGAGGACCAGTTCGTCGCCATGCGCACGGCACGGGATGCCACGCTGGGCATGCCGACGCTGATCCTGCCCTCTGTGCAGATCAACATGCGCGGCGGCGAGCTGCCCGAGCCGGAAAGCAACGGCACGCGCTACCTGAAGATCCCCCTGGACGTGCTGTAGCCCCAAGCGTGGAGGACGTCGACATGCAAACAATAAAACGACTGACCCCTTTCATCTCCGTCGCTGCCCAGTTGCAAACGGCGGACATGGCGCTGCTCGCCGGCAGCGGATTTCGCTGCGTCATCAACAACCGCCCAGACAACGAGGGCGAAGGCCAGCCGTCCAGCGAGGCCATGCGCACCGCCGCCGAGGCGTCCGGCCTTGAGTATCACCATCTACCGGTCGTATCCGGGCAGATCACTGATGCCGACGTCGCGGCCTTCCGAGCGCTACTGGCGCGGATCAAGGGGCCAGCACTGGCGTTCTGTCGCACCGGGACACGCTCGGCCTCGCTCTGGGCACTGGCCGAGGCCCATCACCTCGACCCGCAGGTGTTGCTGCAGACAGCCCAGCAAGCCAGTTACGACCTCAGCGGCCTGCTGCCACGCATGCAGGGTTACTGGCAGTCGACAACCGATCTGCCGCTGCCGGGCGCTTCGAAATTCGCCGTCACGCCGCGCTACGACGTCCTGGTGATTGGCGGCGGCGCGGCCGGCTGCGCCGTGACATCCAGTTTGCTCAAGCGCGACCCCGAACTGCGCGTCGCAATCATCGAACCCCGTGAACAGCACTACTATCAGCCCGGCTGGACGCTGGTAGGCGCCGGCGTGTTCGACCGCGCCGCCACCGAGCGCGCAATGAGTCGCTGCATTCCGTCCAAGGCGCAATGGATCCGCGCGGCTGCCGAAGCCTTCGAGCCGGAGCACCAGCAAGTGGTGCTCGAAGACGGCAGCCGCATCGGCTATCGGGCGCTGGTGGTCTGCCCGGGCCTGAGCCTCGACTGGGACGCCATCGAAGGCGCCCGCGACAGCCTCGGCAAGTTCGGCGTGACCTCGAATTACGCCTTCGAACTGGCGCCCTACACCTGGCAACTGGTGCAGAACCTGCGCGGCGGCAAGGCGCTATTCACCCAGCCACCCATGCCGATCAAGTGCGCCGGCGCACCGCAGAAGGCGATGTACCTGTCCTGCGATCACTGGCGCCAGCAAGGCGTGCTGAAGGATATCGAGGTCGACTTCTGTTCGGCTGGCGCGGTGCTGTTCGGCGTCGCAGACTTCGTGCCCGCGCTGATGCAGTACGTCGAGCGCTACGGCGCGCGGCTGAACTTCAACCACAATCTGGTGGCTGTCGACGGACCGGCGCGCAAGGCCTGGCTCAAGGTGACCGACAGCGCCGGGCAAAGTACCACGGTGGAGCGTGAGTTCGATCTGCTGCACATGGTGCCACCGCAGCACGCACCGGACTTCATTCGCCACAGCGCCCTGGCCAACGCCGACGGCTGGTTCGAGGCCGAGCACGAGACGCTTCGGCATCCGCGCTTCGGCAACGTCTTCAGCCTCGGCGATGTGTGTTCCGCGCCCAACGCCAAGACCGCAGCAGCGGTGCGCAAACAGGCGCCGGTGGTCGCCGAAAACGTGCTGAGTGTGCTCAAGGGCAGCGGCCCGCGGGCGATCTACGATGGTTACGGCTCCTGCCCGCTGACCGTCGAGCACGGCAAGGTGATCCTCGCCGAGTTCGGCTATGGCGGAAAGCTGCTGCCGACGTTCCCGCTCGACCCGAAAGTGCCGCGCCGCCTGGCCTGGAAGCTGAAGACCCAATGGATGCCGTCGATCTACTTCGAGATGATGCTCAAGGGCCATGAATGGCTGGCCGAGCCGAAGCATCTGGACTTCGAACCGCGCCCGGCCGAGGCACCCGACGCTTGCGACTTCACCCAGGAGAGGAAGGGATGAAGCAGCGCTTGGCCCGCTACATGCCCATATTGGAGTGGGTCAGGCACTATGATCGCGCGGCCGCGGCCAAGGACAGCCTGGCCGCGCTGATCGTAACGCTGATGCTGATCCCACAGAGCCTCGCCTACGCCATGCTCACCGGCCTGCCGCCAGTGACCGGCCTGTACGCCAGCATGCTGCCGCTGATCGCCTATACCCTGTTCGGCACCAGTCGCACCCTGGCAGTCGGCCCGGTGGCAGTGGTATCGCTGATGACTGCGGCCGCCTTGGCACCGTTGTTCGCCCCGAGTAGTGCGGAATATGCAGGCGCGGCCATGCTGCTGGCGCTGCTCTCCGGCGCGGTGCTGCTGCTCATGGCCGTGCTGCGCCTGGGCTTTCTGGCGAACTTCCTCAGCCATCCGGTGATTTCCGGCTTCATCAGCGCTTCGGGCATCCTCATCGCTCTCGGCCAGCTCAAGCACATCCTCGGCATCTCAACCGGAGGTGAAAACGCCGTGGAGCTGGTTTGGGGCCTGCTCGGAGCATTGTCGCAAATGCATCTGCCGACGTTCATCGTCGGCACGACGAGCCTGCTATTTCTCTACCTGGTGCGCAGCCGCCTCTCCACTTGGCTGCAGCGTTTGGGTGTGAGTCCGCATATCGCCGGCACGCTGAGCAAGATCGGGCCGGTCGCCGCCTTGCTGCTGGCGATAGCGGCGGTCAGCGTCTTTCAGCTCGCCGATGCCGGCGTGCGGGTAGTCGGTGCGGTGCCTGGCGGCCTACCCAGCATGAGGCTGCCGACGCTGGATATGACGCTAGCACTGCAACTGTTGCCTGCGGCGGTGCTGATCAGCCTGGTCGGCTTTGTCGAGTCGGTTTCTGTGGCGCAGACCCTGGCGGCCAAGCGCCGCGAACGCATCGAGCCTAACCAGGAACTGGTCGCACTTGGCGGCGCCAATGTTGCCGCGGCCCTCAGTGGTGGCTTTCCGGTAACCGGCGGCTTCGCCCGCTCGGTGGTCAACTTCGATGCTGGCGCACAGACGCCGCTGGCTGGTGCGCTGACCGCAGTGGGCATCGGCCTCACCGTGCTGCTGTTCACGCCACTGTTCCGCAATCTGCCACACGCAGTACTGGCCGCGACGATCATTGTCGCTGTGCTCAGCCTGGTGGACCTCACCGCCCTGCGCCGCACCTGGCGCTATTCCCGACAGGACGCCGCGGCCATGGCTGCCACCATGCTCGGTGTGCTGCTGATCGGCGTGGAGAGCGGCATCCTGCTCGGTGTCGGCCTATCGCTGTTGCTGTTTCTCTGGCGCACCAGCCAGCCGCATATTGCCGTGGTCGGCCAGCTGCCGGGTAGCGAGCATTTCCGCAACATCGAGCGCTTCGCCGTAATACAGAGCCCGAGGGTGCTCTCGGTGCGCGTCGACGAGAGCCTGTATTTCCCCAATGCGCGCTTCCTCGAAGACCGCGTCGCCGAGCTGATCGGGCGCTATCCGCAGGCCGAGCACCTGGTGCTGATGTGCCCAGGCGTGAACCTGATCGACGCCAGCGCGCTGGAGAGTCTTGAGGCCATCACGGCCCGCCTGCACACCGCAGGCATCCAGCTCCATCTTTCCGAGGTCAAGGGGCCGGTCATGGACCGATTACGGAGCACTGATTTCCTCGCTCATTTGGGCGGTCAGGTTTTCATCAGCCAGTACGAAGCGCTGCTCGCACTGGACCCGGACACCACCCACCATGCCCGTGAACGGCAGCGTGAATGTTTTGGCAACATCAAGGAGAACGCAGGATGAAGAACGCACATGACCTCGTCGAACTGGCCCGGGCCCACGTACAGGAAGTCGCAGTCGCGGATGCCGACGCCGCGATCCAGGCAGCGGACGTGCTGATCGACGTGCGCGAGGCGGATGAGTTTCGTGAGGGCCATATCGCCGGCGCCCTCAACATTCCGCGGGGGCTGCTGGAGTTCAAGCTCAGCGGCACACCGGAACTCGCCGCGCGCGACATGAACATCGTGCTCTATTGCAAGACCAGCGGTCGCGCCGCACTGTCCGCAGCAGCGCTGCAGGACATGGGCTACCTGCATGTCCAGTCGATCGCCGGCGGGTTCGACGCCTGGGTCGGCGCGAACAAGCCCGTTGTGAAGCCGAGCCTGCCCAGTTTCGAATAGCCGGATCGCAACGCGCAGACAAAAAAAGGCCGACATCGATGTCGGCCTTTTTGCTGTGGAGCTTCGCAGACTCTCAGGACTTGGAATCGCACGCCTTGCAAGTCTTGATACCGAGCAGCGTATACGCTGGGCAGAAACGGAAGATGCCAGTCGCCAGCGGCAACAGACCGATCCAGCCCCAGGCACCGATCACGCCGCCCAGGCTCAGACCGATAAGCACCAAGCCGACAACGATGCGCAGTGCCCGATCAATGGTTCCAACGTTGACTTTCATAAAGACCTCCCGGTCAGCAAGCGCGCCGGCGTTCCAGCGCGGAGAACAACAGCATTCCGCCAAGCATGGCGAGAACGAAAAGCACGACCTGCCAGTGCCCGCCGAGCAGCATGGCGATGGCCGGGCCCGGACAGATGCCAGCGATTCCCCAGCCCACACCGAACAGCAGACTGCCACCGATCAGCCTGCCATCCAGCTCGCGCTTGGTTGGCAGCTGCATCGGCGCATCGAGCAAAGAGCGCTCGTGTTTCCTCGCCCAGGTGAAAGGCACCAGCGCCGTAGCGATGGCACCGACCATCACCAGCGCCAACGAGGGATCCCAGGCGCCCGCCAGATCAAGGAAACCGATGACCTTGGCCGGGTTGGCCATTCCGGAAAGCAGCAGCCCCAGCCCGAATAGCAGACCAGCAGCAAATGAAGTCAACTTGCGCATGCTCAGCCTCCCAACAGATGACGTAGTACATAGACCGTGGCGAAGCCGGCGACCATGAATGCCACGGTCGCCACGATGGAGCGCGGTGACAGTCGCGAGATCCCGCAGACCCCATGCCCACTGGTGCAACCGGAGCCGTAGCGAGTACCGACGCCGACCAACATCCCGGCCACCAGCAAACCGATCCAGCCGGACTGAAACTCCATCGCTGGCAGGGTGGCAAACAGCATCCACAGGAGGGGCGCGAGCAGGATGCCGAGCAGAAACAACAGTTTTTCGCTTCGCCCCTCGCCCCCCGTTTCCAGCAGGCTGGCAAGCAGCCCGCTGATCCCGGCGATTCGGCCATTGAGCAGGACGAACAAGCTGGCCGCGGCACCAATGAGGACACCACCAGCCAGCGCCGCCCAGGGTGTGAAGTTGATCCAGTCGATGGTCATTGCTTGCCCCCTTCGCAGAACAGCTGATAAAGCGTCGTGATCACCGCCAATGCTTCAGCGCTGCTGATCCGGTAGTAGACCTGCTTACCTTCGCGGCGCGTTGCAACAAGCCCCTCCCGGCGCAATACGGCGAGCTGCTGCGACAGCGTCGGCTGCTGAATGCCCAGCAGCTGTTCCAACTCGGAAACATTGCGCTCGCCCAGCGACAGCTGGCAAAGCAGCAAAAGGCGGTCAGGGTTGGCCAAAGCCTTCAGCAAAGCCCCCGCGGACGCCGCATTGGCGCGCAGTTGCTCGATATCCAGATCGGCAGTCATAGGTCAGCGATCAAACATTTAAGATAATGACAATATATTTTTTTATATATTGTTTGGCAAGCCCTGACCGAAAGAAGTTGGCCGCCAGCGGCGGCGTCGCTAGCATGCCCCTACCCGTATATGAGCCGCGACCCTAAATTGGAATCTTCGCAGGCTCTCCATCCAGTCATGTCGAGGTAGCCGCATGAATGACCAGACCCTCCCCGTGGAATCCGCAGAGATGCAGGCCCAGCAGCAGGCCATGCTGAAACGTTTAGCGAGAGTCGAGGGGCAGGTGCGCGGCATCCAGGCAATGATCAAGCGAGGCGAAGATTGCGAAGCCATCGCTCAGCAGTTTTCCGCTGCTCGTAGCGCGCTGGACAAAGCCTACCGACTGATGCTGACCTGCCTGATCGAAGAGGCGCTGCACGACCAGACGCAAGATACAGGCGAGACCCTGGAACGGGTGCGCAGCATCTTCACCAAATACACCTGAGGGAACGCCACCCACCTTGAGCCTCCTCCGGCAGCCCCGCCGCGCTATGCAGTAGGCTGGCCTGAGGTAGCGGACGGCGCCAGCGCATGGCAAGCCACGCAGGCGCTGGCCATAAAGATCAGCAAGAGCTGAGATCTGAAAGGGATCGACTGAAACGAAAAAAGCGACCCTGAGGTCGCTTTTTTCTTTCTTCGATCACCTTGAAAAGGTCACCGAAGAGAATTTGGAGCGGGAAACGAGACTCGAACTCGCGACCCCGACCTTGGCAAGGTCGTGCTCTACCAACTGAGCTATTCCCGCGTTGTCTACAACAAATATGGCGTCCCCTAGGGGACTCGAACCCCTGTTACCGCCGTGAAAGGGCGGTGTCCTAGGCCACTAGACGAAGGGGACGTTGCCCGGAAACCACAAGCTTCATTCCGGCTTGCCGCGCTCTGTTTGGTGCTTCACGCTGCAAGTGGCGCGCATTCTATGGAGGCCCTCGGGAGTCGTCAAGCATAGTTTTAAAAAAAATTTGAAGGCCATATCCGGGCAGCACGCAGAGCTATCGGCCACATCATCAAGCCACTACACTCAAGCGAAAAACCAGCGGCTCGAGAGGTGCAGTCAAGTGTCTCCATTAATGATCACTGGGTTGATCCTGGCCGGTGTGTTCCTGCTGATCGGCATCGTCTACACCATTCAGATTGTCGAAAAAGGCAATCTGGAAAAGGCCCGTAAACGGGCTGACCTCACTGACCGCTGCCGCCGCTGCGCGGACCTGTCCGACGGACTTCCGGGACAGATGATGACACCCGCGCTCAAGCTATTGCTGACCCGCCTCGAACTTGCGCTGAGCGAACGCTTGCGGCCGGTGGACAAGGGCAATGACAAACTGAGCGCGCGAATGCAGGCGCTGCAGGCCGAGCTGGCCAAGGGCGAAGCGATCGAGATGCGCAATGCTCCGCGGCAGATCGTGACGGAAGCACAGGCCAAGGAAAGCCGCTTCATGCTCGAGGATCTCCACGCCCAGATCGTTCGCGCCACCAAGGAAGGCCTGATCGATAAGGCCGAAGCCAAACGCTGGGTGCAAGACATCCAACGCATGCTGGCTATCCTGCACATCGAATTCTTCACCGGCTTGGGAAAACTTGCGCTGCAACAGAACCAGCCGCAACGCGCACGCCTGGCCTTCGAACGAGGCATTCAGCATATTCGCCGCCAGCCTGCACCGGCGCCTTATCAGAGCCAGCTCAAACAGCTGGAAGCCCTCCTCGCACATGCCGACGCTTTGGTGTTGAAGAACAAGGTGCCCAAGACAGACGAGCCCAACGAGCTCGCCGAAGGCATGAAGGCGTTCGATGACGAAGATCTCTGGAAGAAAAACAACGTCTATTGATAGCTCATCAGCCCTGATCTGCTACGGAGAAATCCCATGACCTTGACCGTGTATGGCGTTCCCCTCTCACCGTTCGTGCGCAAGGTGCGCCTGTGCCTCAGGCAAAAGGGGCTCGATTATCAGCTAGAGACGGTCATGCCCTTCACGCCTCCGCAATGGTACCTGGCCATCAATCCACTGGGACGCATCCCGGCGCTCAAGGACGGCGACTGCACCCTCGCTGACTCCAGCGTGATCTGCCAGTACCTCGAGGAGGCCTATCCCGATACGCCTGCCCTTTACGCTAGCAACGCGCAGGAACGCGGGCGGGTCCGCTGGCTGGAAAAGTACGCAGACTACGAGTTGGCACCTCTGACCACCTTTACCGTTTTCCGCAACCGCATCCTTAAGCCGACCGCCGGTCAAGCCTGCAATGAAGAGGCAGTGCAGGCCGCGCTGCAGCAGAAATTGCTTCCGCACTTCGATTACCTAGAGCAGCAACTCGGCCAGCAGGAATTCTTTGTCGGCAACCAACTGTCGATGGCAGACATCGCAGTCGCCTGCCAACTGATCAACATGGCGCACGGTGGCGAACAGCTCGACGCGCAGCGCTGGCCCGACCTCGCAGCACATCATGCACGCATGCTGGCATTGCCATCGGTCGCGGGCATCCTGCCGGACGAGCAGCGCATGAACGCCAAGCTCAAGGAAATGGGCAAGGCAGCTACCGCCTGAGTTCCGATCACGCCCGCGGTGAGGTCACGCAGCAGGCTGCCTTGACGCGTTATCTCAGCAGATACGTTCAGCCTCGCGCTTCGAGCAGACGCTTACCAACCCACTGCCGAGCGTATTGGTAGGCGCAGCGACCGTTGCGGTTGCCGCGCCCGGTCGCCCAACGAATCGCATCCTTCTCCAGGGCTTCGCTCCACGCCCAATCGAGGCTGGCTCGCCGCGCCAACGAATCGATCCAGTGGCGTACCACACTGAGGTAGTGCTGCTGGGTGAAGGGGTAGAACGACAGCCACAAACCGAAGCGATCGGACAACGCGATCTTGTCTTCCACCGCTTCGTTCGGGTGCAGTTCGCCGTCGACCATCTGCCAGTTCTCGTTGTCACTCTGGCGTTCCGGGACCAGGTGCCGGCGATTGGACGTGGCGTACAACAGCACGTTCTCCGGCGCGCGCTCCAGCGAGCCATCCAGCACACTCTTGAGCACGCGATAGTCGCCCTCTCCCGCCTCGAACGACAGGTCGTCACAGAACAGAACGAATGCCTGTTGTAACCCGGCCAACAGTTCGACAACGCGTGGCAGGTCCGCCAGATGGTCACGCTCGATTTCGATCAGACGCAGCCCATCCGCGGCGTATTCGGCCAGCAACGCGCGAATCAACGACGACTTGCCGGTGCCACGGGCGCCCCACAACAGCACGTGGTTGGCCGGCAATCCATCGACGAACTGGCGCGTGTTGGCGGACAGCAGATCGCGCTGGCGATCAATGCCGATCAGATCAGCCAGACTCAGATCCAAGCTGACTTCCAGCGGTGCCAGAAAGCCGCTGCGAGCATCACGCTGCCAGCGCGCCGCAAAGGTACGATCCCAATCGATGACCGCTGGCTGGGCAGGTAGCAGCGGCTCGATACGCGCCAGCAG
>DNMQ01000284.1 GCA_003488145.1 Pseudomonas sp. | reverse complement strand
ACGCACTGGCCGACCTTCCGTCTCACGCGGGCCCTGGTGAACTGCTGGCCCTGACTCTGACGCCGGACCATTTCGAAGCGATGCTGCGGCGCCTGGATTCCGAACTGGATCGCTCGGGCAACATGCGCACCCGGTACATCCTGCTCAACCTCCCCACTCAGGCCTGGGAGGGCCTTGCAGGGCCGCGCCTCTCAAGCTGGCTGATGCGAATCGGCGCCTGGCTGCTCGAGCGCCGCGCGACCCTGCTGATCATCAGTGACGGTGTCAGCGACGCCCTGAGCGAGGGTCTGCTCCAACTCAGCCATTGCCTGGCCGGGTTCGCCTCGCTCACTCAAACCCCGTCCGGCACCCGCCTGTATCTGCATCACTGGCAGAACGAGCGCGGCATGACCAGCGCCCGCCAATTCGCCCTGCGCCACCAGGCCGACGGGTTCCAGCTGACGGCTTGCGGAGAACTCGGCGAGGTGCTCGAGCACCCCGATCAGGGGCGTTTCTATGCGGAGCGCAGCGTGCTGGAAGGGGTGCACAACCTGTCCACGCAGTGGCGCCTGTTCGAGAGCAGAGCGGCCCTACTGGCGCATGCCGAAAACGCCAGGGCTGCGAGCATCCTCTTCGCGATCACCGATAACGAGCAGGTCGACGAGCTGGCCCATCAGCTCAATGGCTTGCGCCGCACCTGCGGCAACCAGCTGAAGCTGATCATCCGGGAAACGGCGCCCTGCCTGCGCTATCGGGACGAACAGCTGCTGCTGGCCGGTGGCGCGTCGCTGGTCGTGCCTTTCGGCACCTCGCTGCCACGCTTCCTGACGATGGTCGAGAGCGCTCAGGGGCATATCTGGCAGCGTCAGCTGAGCGACATCGATGCCAGCCTCGACAAGCTCAAACCGCTTCCCCTGCGTGGCCAGCTGAGCCCGCGCCGCTTTGCCGAAGCCGCCCAGGAAATGTGGGCCGGCAGCACAACGGGTGAGATCGTTCATCAGCTGGTTCGGCTGCAACCGGTACCCGGACTGAGCCTGGAGCAGGTGCTTGGTCAGGCTCATCTGCGGCGTAACGGCGACATAGCCTGCATCGTCGACAAGGCGCTGTATCTTTTTCTTTTCGCCTGCCGCGCGGAATCGCTCGAGGCGGCTCTGGACAACATCTTTGGCGTCACCTGGCAGGAGCTGTTCCTCGGCCTCGAACAGCTGGCGGATCTCGAGCCCCTGTCCGGCCCCGGCTTCCACGGCGAAACCTTGTCACTGCCCGGCAACGAAACGCTCGTCAACGAGCCGGCACCGGGTCGACAGCTTCAACCCCGCCCCCTGACCCTTTCGCTGGTGACGCAACCATGACGCTCGAGCAGCTCCTCGAGGTCGCCAGCCTGTTTCTGGCGATCGGCATCGGTATCGGCTGGTTGCTGACCCGGTACGGCCACACGGCGCTGCGTGCATTCGATCGAATGCTCCCGCCCCGCTACCTGAAAAGGACAGCGATACGCCGTCGTTCCACTGGATCGGGAGACACGCCATGAATGCGCCGGAGCGGCTGATCGTACCCGCGCCCCCGGTTACCCGCTGGCCGGGCCTGGGTGTGTGGAATCTGTATTTTCTGCTGAAGTTCCTGTTGCTGGGCCTTGGCCTGCTGAACTTCCAGGCTCTGCCGAACCTGGTGTTCGCGGCGTTCCTCGTGGTGCCCCTTCCGGGCGCCCCGTGGCGCATCGTACGGCAGCTGATCGCGATTCCCGTGGGTATCGCGCTGCTGTACCACGACACCTGGCTGCCCCCGTTCGACCGGTTGCTGGCACAACCGGGGGTGCTGGATTTTTCCCCAGCGTATCTCGTGGAACTAGCCGGACGCTTCGTCGACTGGACCGTGCTCGGCCTCTGCGCCTTGCTGGTGATTGGCTACAGCTACATGGCGAACTGGATTCGCCTGTCCACGATCTGCCTGGGCGGTCTGATCTGGCTGAACCTGGGCAGCATCCCTCTGCTGGCATCACCACCGCGTGCAGATGCCGCCCCCGTCGTGGCGTCCGCACAGGGCAACGACGCGCCGGCCCTTCAGGACAATGTGGCGCTGGATACCTGGCTCGAGAATTTCTTCCGCACCGAGGCCACGCGCCAGACGCAGTTCCCCCTGCGCAGCGAGCAAACCGCGGCGTTCGACGTGCTGTTCATCAATGTCTGCTCGTTGGCCTGGGACGATCTGGATGCGGTCGAGTTACGCGACAACGCTCTGCTCAAACGCATGGACGTCATCTTCGATCGTTTCAACTCCGCCACTTCCTACAGCGGGCCGGCGGCAATCCGGCTGCTGCGAGCCAGCTGCGGTCAGCCCCGTCACCAGGCCCTGTACGAACCCGCGCCGGAACAATGCCTGCTGTTCCAGAACCTGGCCAACCTGGGCTTCCACGCCGAAACCCTGATGAACCACAACGGCAAGTTCGACGGCTTCGCCGGTGAAATCGAAGCCCAGGGCATGCCCCAGCCGGTGCTGGCGAGCCAGAAGTTCGCGCGTGCGCTGGCAGGCTTCGACGGCTCGCCGATCGCCAGGGATTTCGACGTGCTCAACGGCTGGTGGCAGCGTCGTCAGGCATTGCCGGAGCCACAGGTCAGTCTTTTCTACAACAGCATCAGCCTGCACGACGGGAACCGCATCGTCGGAGCGGATGGCAATGCCCAATCGGCGGCATATAGGCCTCGCGCACAGCGCCTGCTGGATGACCTCAACCGTTTCATCGACGAGCTGGAGCGCAGCGGTCGACCTGTCGCCGTGCTGCTGGTACCCGAGCACGGAGCGGCGTTGCATGGTGACCGCATGCAGATCGCCGGCATGCGCGAGATTCCCCGGCCATCGATCACCCAGGTACCCGTCGGCCTGAAACTGATCGGGATGGACGCCCCTCACGGCACGCAGCCCGTGCACATCCAGCAGCCAACGAGCTTCCTGGCGCTTTCCGAGCTGGTTTCCCGGCTCTACGCCGCCCGTCAGCAAGGCAGCACCCCGAACCTGGAGGCGCTGGTCGCTGACCTGCCGCAGACCGAGCTGGTCTCCGAAACGGCCGGCGCGCAGGTGATCGAGCGCGCAGGAAAACCGTACGTACGTCTCAGCGGCCAGACCATCTGGCTTCCTTATCCAAACCGGTTCGA
>DNMQ01000511.1 GCA_003488145.1 Pseudomonas sp. | reverse complement strand
GCCGAGGTCTGCTACGTGAATTACGGTGTGACCTTCACCATGACCCAGACACAGCCAGTACGGGGTGGAGATGCGACGCCGTTGTTTCGCCAGCTGGCCGCGCAGGCCGGAACAGCGCCGCGCTGGAACTTTTACAAGTACGTGGTCGATAGGGAAGGGCGCGTCGTCGCGCATTTTTCCAGCAAGGTCGCGCCGGATGACCCGCGCCTGATCGCAGCGGTGGAGAAGGCGTTGGGAAGGTAGAAACAAAAAAGCCCCGGCGGACCGGGGCTTTTTCGTTCTTTCGCTACATCAGAAGCGGTAGCTCAGAGCAGCGCCAAAGCCGTGGGCGCTGTTTTCGTACGTAGCGTTATAAACACCCCGGGTCGGGCTTTCGCGGCGGACCTTGGTGTCTTCTTCCCATAGATAGGAGTAGGCCAAGTC
This sequence comes from Pseudomonas sp., assembly GCA_003488145.1. Classification (GTDB taxonomy): domain Bacteria; phylum Pseudomonadota; class Gammaproteobacteria; order Pseudomonadales; family Pseudomonadaceae; genus Stutzerimonas. The sequence continues at coordinate 6,296 of DNMQ01000511.1, read as the reverse complement.
AACGGTCACGTCGTCCGTAGGATTCCAGGCCAGGCCGAAGCTGACGGCAGTCCGGTCGCCAGTAGGAATGCGCGGCGAGCGATGTACGTTATTGGTCGGGCTTTGATCGAAAGCCAAGCCGCTGCGCAGCGTCCAAGTACGGTTCAGCTTATAAGCCGCACCGATGGCGTAGGACCAAGTGTCGTGCCAGTCCTGTTCTTCGACGATGGTTTGCACTGAACTCGGAAGCATTGGCGACATGCCTTCGTTCTCAATGACAATCGCTTCAAAACGGCTCCAGCGTGTCCACATTGCACCGGCGTAGAGCGTCCAGTCATCGTTCAGCTCATGGGTGAGGGAAACGTCTACGGACTCGGGGGTGGTCAGGTCAAGCGATGCATCGTATTTGCCCACAAATGGACCGAAACCTGCGCCTGAGAGCTTAGTGTCACCTTCCAGTTCGAACTCGACCTTAGAGTGGTAGGTAACGCCCATACGTGTCTGCGGGGTAATTTCATAAAGCACGCCGGCGTTGAAACCCATTGCCGTATCGTCGCCTTTAACCTTTACTCGGCCGCCGTTGAGAGTGGCGCTCTGCAGTTCTCCGTCGATGCGGTTGAACGTAGGACCGAATCCAATCGACAGCTTATCGTTGAAACGGTAGCTGACGGTGGGCTGCACGGTGATTACACGTACTTCGCTGTAGTCGCCGAAAAAGCGACCTTGGAAACCGTTTTCATAATCCGTGATCATCCCGAACGGTACGTAGACGCCAACACCAGCGGCCCACTTATCATCGATCGGTTTGACGTAGTAACCCATTGGGACTGCGGTGAACGGGACCATATCGCCATCATTACTGCCAGCCGGGACCGGAGCACTGTTGGCATCCTTGATATCCGTCTTCGCATGAATCGCCGCCATACCGAAGCTGACTTCTTCACGCTTCAGGCGGGACATGCCGGCAGGGTTGCCGAACAGGGTGGTGGCGTCGTCGGCGGAAGAGGAGCGACCTGCAAACGAGGTGCCCATGCCGCTGATGCTCTGCTCGTTGAGGGCGAAACCGGCGGCCATGGCCTGGGTGGACAAGGCGCCTACGGCTACCGCGAGCGCGGTCTTCAACCATGTTGTTTTCATTGTTGTACTACTCCGGGATGAAAGCGGGTCGGAACCTAGCAACTTTCTCCGACAGGTAGCAAGACAATGAATTGCAATTTTTCGTAAAGATGACGACTAACGGTCGTGAAAACAAATGTAACTTCGGTGAAAACCCCGTGGACGTATTTTGACTGGCGAGCCACGCTGCGCGCTGGGCGCAGCGGCTTGTCTCGGCATCATGCCCGCGGCCGGCTTGGGTCGGTGATCCACTCGCTCCATGAGCCCGGATACAGCTTGGCCAGTGGGTAACCCGCGAGACAGAGCGCGAACAGGTTGTGACAGGCGGTGACACCAGAGCCGCAATAGGCCACTGCAACTTGCGGTGACTTGCCGTCTAGCAGCTGATCGAATCGGCCGCGTAGCTGCTCGGCATCGAGAAAGCGACCATCACTGTCCAGGTTCTCGCTGAAGGGCGCGCAGACGGCACCTGGAATATGCCCGCCGATCGGGTCTATGGGCTCGACCTCGCCGAGGAAACGCGGCAGGGCGCGTGCGTCGAGCAGTGCCAGCTCGGGGCTATGCAGGCGGTCTTGCAGTCGCGCTGCATCGACGACCATGCTGTCGTCTGCGTTGCCGTCGAAATGGCCCGGCTGCACCGCGGGCGTGGTGCTTTCCATGGCCAACCCCGCTTCTCGCCAAGCGTTTACGCCCCCGTCCAGCAGGTAGACGCCCTCACGCTTCCCCAGCCACAGCAACAGCCACCACGCCCGAGCGGCAAACGCGCCGGGGCCGTCGTCATAGAGCACCACTTCGCTGCCGTCACCGAGGCCCCATTGGCGCAGGCGAGTCAGCAACTGCTCAGGATCCGGCAGTGGGTGGCGTCCGGTGGTGCCGGGGATCACCGGGCCGGACAGGTCTTTTTCCAGATCGGCGAACTGCGCGCCGGGAATATGCGCCTTCCTGTAACTACGCTCGCCATAGGCCGGATCTTCCAGGGCGAACCGGCAATCCAGAATCAGCAGGTCGGGGGTGTGCAGGTGCTGGGCAAGCTCAGCGGCGGTAATGAGTTGGGCCATTGGCATCGGTGCGGCTCCAGGCGGATTGATCGGTCAACACTACCAGCGCGCGTGGCGGTCATGAATGCCCCGGCCGCTCGGATGCTCGATATATACTGCGCGCCTCGTTCGGCCGCGCGCCGGTCGTCAGCCGAAAAGGAGGGCCGTGTGGCCATCGAAACTCAATGGGTTCTGGATGATGAACATCTGACCCGCCTGTGCGCCGAATGGCGCCAGCTGCCCTATGTGGCAGTGGATACCGAATTCATGAGGGTCGATACCTTCTACCCCATCGCCGGGCTGATACAGGTCGGTGACGGGCGGCGTGCCTATCTGATCGACCCGCTGAGCGTACGTGACTGGTCCGCGTTTGCCGTGTTGCTGCAAGACCCGGCGGTGGTGAAAGTGCTGCACGCCTGCAGCGAAGACCTCGAAGTACTGCTGCGTCTGACCGGTAGCCTGCCGCAGCCGCTGTTCGACACCCAGCTGGCGGCCGGTTACCTGAATATCGGTTTCTCCATGGGCTACTCGCGGTTGGTCCAGGCGGTACTCGGCATCGAGTTGCCCAAGGGCGAAACGCGCTCGGACTGGTTGCAGCGGCCTCTGAGCCACATGCAGGTGCAATATGCCGCCGAGGATGCCCAGCATCTGGCCGAATTGTACGAAGCCCTGCTGCCGAAGCTGTCCGAGGACAAGCGTGCCTGGGTATTGGAGGATGGTGCCGAGCTGGTGGCCAACCTGCAGCGCGAATCCGATCCCGATGAAGCCTACCGTGATGTGAAGCAGGCCTGGCGGCTCAAGCCGCAGCAGCTCGCCGTGCTCAAAGTGCTGACGGCCTGGCGCGAGCGTCAGGCCCGTGCGCGCAACCAACCGCGCAATCGCGTACTGCGCGAAGCCAGTCTCTGGCCGCTGGCGCGCACCCAGCCGCGCGATCTGGTGACGCTGGCCCGGATCGAGGACATGCATCCGCGTACCGTGCGCCAGGATGGTGAATTGCTGCTGGAGATGATCCGTGAGGCCGCGGCGACGCCCGAACAGGATTGGCCGGCACCGCTACCGGAGCCATTGCCGCTGGAGGTGTCGTCCGTACTGAAAAAGCTGCGTGCGGTCGGCCAGCGCGAAGCGCAGGCGCTGGATATCGCACCGGAGCTGATGTTGCGCAAGAAAACGCTCGAGGCGCTGCTCAAGAGCGGCTACCCCGATGGACCCTATGAACTGCCCGAATCGCTGCGCGGCTGGCGCCGTGAGCGGATGGGGCAAGCCCTGCTCGATGCTCTGGAAAAACGACCATGAAAGTCATCTGTTCCATCTACAAAAGCCCACGCAAGGACGGAATGTACCTTTACGTCGAAAAGCGCGATGCGCTCAAGCGTGTCCCCGAAGGTCTGATCGCGGCGTTCGGGCCGCCGCAGCTGGCCTTCGAAATGGTGCTGACGCCCGAGCACCAACTGGCACGCGAAGACATCACCAAGGTGCTCGCCAATCTCCAGGCACAGGGTTATCACCTGCAGATGCCACCCGCCGATGACGATTACATCGAGCATCTGCCCGAAGAGCTGCTGCGCATGAACGATCCGATGTAAACACCTGCTCGATCCTGACGCTGGACAAGATGCGTCGGCCGGATCGGAACTACGCTCTTCTGACCGTACATGCATAAGGAGACGACGATGAAAACGCGTTCTTTGGTGATCGGTTCGGTAATGGCGGCTCTGGCGATGTCGGCCGGCGCGCAGACGCCCTCCAGCGATAACGAAGCCTGGCAGCAGCATTGGCAGAAGATGCAGGAGTACCGGCAGGCCTGGCAGTCTGCGAAGACCCCGCAGGAGCGACAGAAACTTCGCGAAGAGCATTGGCAGAGCATGCAGTCCGGTATGGGTGGCATGGCCGGGTGCCCGATGGGCGGGCCCGGCGGCGGGATGGGCAAGCAGGGTGGCAAGCCGATGCAGGGCGCCATGGGTGGCGGCATGATGGGCGCGCCGTCCAAGGAGATGCTCGACATGCGTATCCAGCACATGGAGCAGATGCTCGAGCAGATGCGTAGTCACCGGCAGATGCTCGACAAGCAGTAGCGCTCGATGTAGCCGCCGGCTCCTACCGGCGGCATCCGCCTGGCGGCTCTTGGCCGGATATCCGACAGTGGCTAGACTTGCCGGTTTTTACCGGTAGTGACAGTCATGGCGGCCAAGGTCGAACCCTTCTGGATGCGCAAAACCCTTGCCGAGCTCGATTCGGCGGAATGGGAGTCGCTGTGCGACGGTTGTGGCCTCTGCTGCCTGCAGAAGCTTGAGGACGAGGAAGACGGCGCCGTGTACTACACGCGCATCGCCTGCAAGCTGCTCGACCTGAAGACCTGTCGCTGCAGCGATTATCCCAACCGGCGCGCCAGTGTGCCGGACTGCATACAGCTGAACGCTTCCGATGCTGCTCAGTTCAAATGGCTACCGCCCACCTGCGCCTACCGCCTGGTGGCCGAGCGCAAGGACCTGCCGCTCTGGCATCACCTGGTCTGTGGCGACCCTGAAGCGGTGCACGTCGAGCGGATTTCCCAGTCGGGCCGGATGCTCGCCGAAGGCAGCGTTGCCGAGGAGCACTGGGAAGACCACCTGATTTTCCGTGCCGGTTGAATCTAAGCCTCGTTTGCATCGTCTCAAGATCAGCACACCCCGCGCGTTTCCGATGGAGTTCTCTTCGATGCTTGTTCGACTGCTGTCGCTGTTCGCTCTTGTTCTTTTCGTCAGCGCCGAGGCCCACGCGGCCAAGCGGGTCGACCTGGACTATCACGTGCGTTTTCTGCCCGACGAGGATCAGGCCGAGGTGCAACTGATCCTGGAGAAAGGCGAAGCGGTTCGTAGCCTGGAGTTCAATCTGGGCGCTGACGGCTACTACAGCGATTTCGTAGCGGATGGCGAGTGGTTGCAGGCGTCGCCGGAGCGTGGTGCCTGGCGACCCGCCGATGGCAAGGCGCGTCTCAGCTACCGCGTGCGTATCAGCCATCCGCGCGACAACGGACGCTACGACGCACGGATGACCAGTGATTGGGCGCTGTTCCGTGGCGATGATCTGGTGCCGCCGGCCCGGCTCGATCAGGTCGACGGTGTGAAACTGGTTTCGCGCATCACCTTCGAGCTGCCCGAGGGTTGGAAGAGCATCGAAACCGGCTGGCCGCGTGTCGGCAAGAATCGCTTCCGCGTGGATAACCGTGAGCGGCTGTTCGACCGGCCGACCGGTTGGATGCTCGCCGGCAAGCTCGGTACCCGTCGCGCCAAGCTCGGCGAAACGGACGTCACCATCGCGGCGCCGGTTGGCGAGGGCGTCCGGCGGATGGATATTCTGACGATGCTGACCTTCGTCTGGCCGCAGGTACAGAATGTCTTTCCCCGCGACCCGGCGAAGCTGCTCATCGTCGGTGCCGGCGACCCCATGTGGCGCGGCGGGTTGTCCGGTCCGAACTCGCTGTACATGCACGCCGATCGGCCGATTGTCAGCGAGAACGGTACAAGCTCGCTGGTGCATGAGCTTGTTCACGTCTTTAGCCGCATCAAGGACAGCGACCGCAGTGACTGGATCACTGAGGGGCTGGCCGAGTACTACGCCATCGAACTGGTGCGTCGCGCCGGTGGCATGAGCGAAGACCGCTACCAGGCGGTACGTGAGCATCTGACCAAGTGGAGCCGCAAGGTCGATAGCTTGCGCACCGAGCGCTCGACAGGGCCGATCACCGCCCGTGCCGTGCTGCTGTTGCAGGAGCTGGACAAGGAGATCCGTCAGCGCAGCAAGGGCCGCCATTCGCTCGACGACGTCAGTCGTGGCTTGATGCGCATGGATACGGTCAGCACCGACGCTTTCATCGAAATGACCGAGACGCTGCTGGGTGGTGGCTCGAAGGTGCTCGATACGCGCCTGCTGCGCTGACGGCGGCCGCGGTAGCGTCGTTGGCCTTGTTCTGAGCCCGAGGAGATCTCATGTCCGTGATCGATCTACGAAGCGACACCGTTACCCAGCCCAGCGCAGCAATGCGCGAATCGATGCTTGCCGCCGAAACCGGTGACGATGTCTATGGCGAAGATCCAACGGTCATTCTGCTCGAACGGCGCCTCGCAGCCGACCTAGGCTTCTCTGCGGGGATGTTCGTGCCGTCCGGCACCATGAGCAATCTGCTGG
>DNMQ01000512.1 GCA_003488145.1 Pseudomonas sp. | reverse complement strand
TGGGTTTCGCCGAACAGGCCGAAGTCGCCCCCTGTCACTTCGAATTCGTAGCGCGCTTCGAGTTCATGGGCGCCCGGCGGGACCTGGAAATAGCGGCCGTCGGGGGTGCGTTTGCCGTCCAGCTGGTCGGACATGAAAATGTCGCTGGGCTGCGCGGTCATGTCGACCCAGGCCATGTTCGGGTCGGGTTGCGGCAATGGCCCGGCGCAGCCGGCCAGGGCGAGAAGGGCGGGCAGGGCGAGGGGGAGTGCGCGACGCATGGCTGGATCCTCGGCGAATGGCGGGGTGAGACGCGCTGCGCCTCACCGATGCTGCCGAGGGTGCGCCAGATGACGGCGCATTTCAACGCGGACTCAGCGGCCGGCGAGGTCGCCGCAGCCCTTTTCCTCGGCGCGGGCCAGCACGTACTGGTGCTGGTCGTAGAGCTTGGCCCAGGGACGGAAACCATAGCCGCCTGCCACCAGGCGATAGCGCGCCCCGGCGGTGAACTTGTCGTATTCCAAGGTCAGCTTGCAGTCGCGAGGCAGCGGGTTGCTGCCGGGGCCGACGTTGGCGCCATTGACCTCGAAGCGGTAGCGCATCTCCAGCTTGCGGCTGCCTGGCGGTACCTGGAAATAGCGATCGTCCTCCAGCGTCTTGCCGTCCACGGCGACCGCCTGCAGCTGGGTCTCGCCGTTCGGGTTGAGCTCGACCCAGGCCTGCTCGGGATCGGGCTTGGGCATCCACATGGAGCAGCCGGCCAGGCTGGCGAGCAGGGTGACGAGAAGGAAACCGCGCATGTACAAGGCTCCAGCCGGTGATCAGTGGCCGGCAAGGGTTCGATTGAGGACGTCATGGGCTGCCGCAGGTTGCAATCGGCAGCACGGCCTTTGTAGGGTGCGCTACGCGCGCTGGCGCCAGCCCGACCACCGAGCAGTACACCCGATGCCCAAGCCCAACGCCGCCTCCATCGACAGCCGCAGCCTGCGCTGGGTTCCCCTGCTGCTTGCCGTCTGTCTGAATGGTTGCAGTTATTACGGCCAGCTCGCCGCCGGCCAGCTGGAGTTGCTGCGCCAGCGCGAACCCATCGAGGCGCTGATCGTCGATGAATCGCGCGATGCGGCGTTGCGCCAACGGCTGGGCGAGGTGTTGCAGGCGCGTCGCTTCGCCAGCCAGGCGCTGGAGTTGCCGGACAACGATAGCTATCGGCTCTACGCCGAACTCGGTCGGCCCTATGTGGTGTGGAATCTGTTCGCCACCGAGGAGTTCTCGGTCAAGCCGCTGGAGCACTGCTTTCCCATCGCCGGCTGCGTGGCCTATCGCGGCTACTTCCGCCAGGGTGCCGCCCGCGGCGAGGCGGCGCGGCTGCGGCTGAGCGGGCTGGATACCCATGTGGCAGGTGTCGAGGCCTATTCCACGCTGGGCTGGTTCGCCGATCCGCTGCTCAGCTCGATGCTGCGGCGCAACGACGAGCAGCTGGCGGCGCTGATCTTCCATGAGCTGGCCCATCAGCGGCTGTATCTGCCCGGCGACACCGCTTTCAACGAGTCCTATGCCACCTTCGTCGAGCGCGAGGGGCTGCGTCAGTGGCGTGCCCATCGCGACCTCCCGCAGCAGGATGAACACGCGCGGGTGCACTATCGGCAACTGGTTGAGCTGCTGCTCGATACCCGCCAGCGCCTCGACCAGCTGTATGCCTCGGGTCGCTCGACAACCGAGTTGCGCGCGCTGAAGCAGGCCGAGTTCGCGACGCTGCGCCAGCGCTATCGACACTTGCGTGACAGCCAGTGGAACGGCGATAGGCGCTTCGATCGCTGGTTCGCCCAGCCGCTGAACAACGCCACGCTCTTGCCGTTCGGCCTGTATGACCGCTGGGTGCCGAGCTTTGCCGCGTTGTTCGAGCGGTGCGAGCGGGACTGGGCGCGCTTTCATCAGGCGGTCGCGGCGCTCACGGAACTGCCTGCCGACGAGCGGGAAGCCAAACTTTCAAAACTGGCCGACTGAACAAGCGAAACGGTGGGGCCTGTTGCCATGGGCGTTACGCGCCGTTATGCCTCTTGCGTCGAAAATCCCGATCTGCCGTTCATCGGTAGCGATAAGCCTGTCCGCTGAACGGTGCGAATCGTTTTCCGAACCCTCCGGTCCTCTTTACTAGGTCGCCGATTTCATACGGCGGCGATCCACCTATGCCTGATATCCACGCATAACAACGGAGGCTCCATGGAGACCATTTCCGGAATTTTCGACAACAAAGGCACGCCACTGGAGAAGCAGAAATTCACCTGGAAGGAGATGGCCGGCAAGCCGATCAGCAAGCTCGATGACGATGCGTTCACCCGGGTGCGCATCATCCTCATGAACGGCGTGGAGACCGATGCCCTGCGCCTGAGTCACGGCATCGCCCGCTTCAACAAGGAACTGCGCCTGCCGCTGGCGCAGATCCGGCGTACCGAGCAGCACCAGGCGACCATGATCAACTGGCTGATCGGCGCCGACCACTCGCCACTGGAAACCACCGTCGCCTACGAGCAGGTCGCCATCGAGGTGACCGCGGCCGTGGCGCAGAACGAGCCCGACCCCTACCAGGCGCAGACCTATCGCTTCGGCTTGCTGGAGGACTTCGACCACCTATACCGCTACTCGGCGATGCTCGACCGCCTCGAGGGCAAGGATGCCAACAACATCCTGCAGGGCTATACCGACATCGTTCCCGGCCGCAAGACGTCCGAGCACCACCGGCACCCGGAGAACGATATCCGCGACAACTACGAGAAGGACAGCGCGGCGCTGATCACCAAGATCCACGCGGCGCTGATCACCGGCGCGGAATACCAGACCCACGACTACTACATGAACATCGGCCCGCTGTTCGCCGACCCGCTGGCGCGCCAGCTGTATGCCGAGATCGCGTCGGTGGAAGAGCAGCACGTGACCCAGTACGGCGCGCTCTCCGACCCCAGCGAAAGCCATATCGAGAAGTGGCTGGTGCACGAGGCGATGGAGGTCTACATGTACGCCAGCTGCGCCGAGCAGGAGACCAATCCGCGCATCAAGGCCATGTGGGAGCGCTTCCTCGACTATGAGCTGGGCCACCTCAATGTCGCCTGCGAATGGTTCAAGAAGCTCGAAGGCCGCGACCCGGCCGAGGTGCTCGCCGGCCCGCTGCCGAAGATGGTGGAGTTCAAGAGCCAGCGCGATTTCGTGCGCCAGGTGCTGGCCGCCGAGGTCAACCTGCGTACCGCCGGCCCCGCCTACGTGGACAAGGCCAAGGAGCCGCAGTCCTCGCTGGATTACCGCAACCACCTCGCCTCGGAAGGGCTCGCCTCGGACATCGTCTCGGCGGGCTACCAGTGGGCGCCGGGTGGCGAACTGATGCGCAAGGCTTCCTGAGGAGACGATCATGGCTACAGCAGCGAAAGTGGGTTCCAACTTCACCGGCGTGCAGATGTCCCCGAAGGACACCAAGCGCCTGCTCGAGGCGGTCAACGAGATTCATCCGGACGTGCCGGGTGATGAGCGCGGCATGCTGGTCGAGCGCACCGAACGCGCCGCCGAGGCCGACCGCATCGGCTCCGTGCCGGTGCCTGGCTCGGCCAAGGGCATGCTCAAGACCAGCTTCGACATGATGAAGGGCAAGAGCCCCGAGGTGTTCATCGACAAGCTCGGCGAGCGCCTGGCCTTCGAGCGCAACGGCGTGCGCCTGTACGAGGCGATGATCGCCAAGGCGCGCAACCTGGACTCGGGCAACGACCTGGTGGGCGTGCTGCAGCACATCCGCGACGAAGAGTTCGAGCACATGATGCTGGTGCATGCGGCGATGGAAAAACTCGGCGCCGACCCCACCGCGCAGACGCCGAGCGCGGATGTCGCCGGGGTCATGGCGATGGGCATCATGCAGGTGCTGACCGATCCGCGGACCAACGTCGCGCAGTGCATGAACGCACTGCTGACGGCTGAGTTGGCGGACAACGCCGCCTGGGAACTGCTGATCGAACTGGCGCAGGCGGCCGGTCATCCGAACATCGCCGACAGCTTCGGTCATGCCAAGACTCAGGAAGACGACCATCTGGTGAAGATCAAGACGCTGATGCGTCGGGATCTGATCATGCAGACCAAGTAACAGCGTGCGAGCGGGACGCTTTGGCGCACATCACCGAAAGGGGTGTGCGCCTTTTTTATGGGTTGGGGAAGGGTTACCTCGCCGTTTTGAAAAGGGAGTGTTGCCTGACAGGCGGTTAGCACGCGGTGAATGAGCGTCTTCAGCTCTTGTCGATTGGCGAGGTGCTTGGGAGCTTGGTTTCGCCCTGCTGGGCGAGTTCCTTTTGGCAGTCGCCCCAAAAGGAACCAAAAAGTCTTGCCCCTCCATCCGGGTCTCGCTGCGCTCGACTGCCCTCGTTCCATCGTTGCTCCGGGGGCCGGCGTACAAGGGCCATCCATGGCCCTTTACGCCTCTCGCGGCATCCATGCCGCTCGCTCCCCTCCGCAACGATTCCACTCGGCCTCCTGAAAGGGGCGAATGGAGTCGCCTGATAACTTGTGCGTAAGAACCCAAGCAAAGCGGTTGGTCCTGTCCACTCTGCTAGGCGCTGTAGCGGTTTGGGGGCTATGCAGTAGCCGCTTAAAATCCGAAGGCAAAAGCGATCCGGCTGTTCTGCTCGCGCGGCCCTGCAGGCGACTCCAAACGCCCCTTCAGGAGGGTGAACGGAGCCGTCGCGCAGAGGGGCGAGCCGCAGGGATGCGGCGAGAGCCGTAAAGGGCCATGGATGGCCCTTGTACGGCGACCCTCGGAGCGGCGGCGTAGTGAACGAACCCGGAGCGAAGCGCAGGGCCGGATGCAGGGGCAAAGCGTTTTTGGTTACTTTTTCGGCGTTTGGAAAAAGTGACTCGCCCAGCAGGGCGAAACCAGGCTTTCAGGCGACTCGCCAATGAGCATGAAGCAAAAATTTCATTCAACGCAGCATGTCGCTGATGAAATGGTGAAAAACCAAAGAAAAAGGGGTGCCGCTTGCGCGAACACCCCTCTCCAACGATCACCGGCCAGCCGGTCAATCGTTCCCGACACTCGCCGCTTGCACGGTACAGCCCCAGACTTCCAGCGCCGGCTGGTCCGCTTGTGGCGGGCCTAGCCATTCGCTCATCGCGTGGCAACGCTGGTCAAAACACAGTTGGTAATCCCCTGCCTCGGGGGTTCGCCCCAGGCGCAGGAGTGGCAACGCAGGCATCTGGCGCTGGTAGTGCCAGGCCCCGTCGCGCAGTTCGGCGTCATCCGG
>DNMQ01000360.1 GCA_003488145.1 Pseudomonas sp. | reverse complement strand
CAGCACAAGAACAGCCGCGATCCGGGTGACAACCAGGCCATGGTCGAAGCACGGCGACGCTTTCTCGACGGCGGCCACTATGCGCCGCTGGCCCGACGCCTCGCCGAGCTGGCCGCCGAACGCGCGCCGCAGCGCTGGCTGGACATCGGCTGTGGCGAGGGCTACTACACCGCCCAGCTGGCCGAGGCACTACCGGACGCCGAAGGCTATGCACTGGACATCTCCCGCGAAGCGGTCAAGCGCGCCTGCAAACGCGCGCCGCAACTGGAATGGCTGGTGGCGAGCATGGCCCGCGTGCCACTTGCCGATGCCAGCTGCGACCTGCTCGCCAGCGTGTTCAGCCCGCTGGACTGGCAGGAGGCGCGACGCCTGCTCGCACCCGGCGGCGGACTGCTGCGCATGGGACCGACCCGCGAGCACCTGTGGGAGCTACGCGCCCGGCTCTACGACGAGGTACGCGACTACGATGACGAGAAGCACCTGTCGCTGATTCCCGAAGGCATGCGCCTGGCCCACAGCGAAACCCTCAGCTACGAGCTGCAGCTGGACAACGCCCAGGCCCGTGCCGACCTGCTGGCGATGACCCCGCACGGCTGGCGCGCCAGCGCCGAGCGCCGCGCCGCCGTGATCGACAGTCACCTCAGCGTGCGGGTTGCGATACGCTACGACTGGATCGAACGCACGCCCTAGCGTTCGTATATTTGCCTACGACCAAAACCTCGCACCACCACATAAGGCAGTCGCCCATGCGTCAACCCGATATCGAGATCTACCTCAGGGATGCCAGTCAGGAGGCCGTCGGCGAGTGGCTGGCCCAAGCCATTGGCTCATGTTCCGCCTGGCAACAGAAAGGCCAGACCCTCAAGTGCAGCGCCGCCGGCATTCCGGTGACCTGGCTGCCGAAGGCGGTGGGCAAATGGCATTGTCTGCTGCTGGAAAGCGATGCCACCCCCTGGGACGATGACCTCGCCTGCGCCCGCGCGGCGTATCAGGCTTTGGGTGTGGAAATCCGCTGCGCGCCAGGCGGCTGGCAGGAAGAGGAAGCCGTTGAAGAGGCCGACCGCTGGATCCGCATCAGCGATGACGGTGAAGAGGAAATCGTCTGGCGGACGGGCTGATCGGCATCGGCCGTATCGCTCATCCGTGGTGGACCGAAACCACCGAATAGCAAAACAAAGCCCGTCACTTGGACGGGCTTTGTCATTGCGCAACCGAAGTTACACGCCGGCGACGTCTTCGGCCTGCAGGCCCTTCTGGCCCTGGGTTACCGAAAACTCCACCTGCTGCCCTTCGGCCAGCGAGCGGTGGCCGTCGCCACGGATCGCGCGGTAATGCACGAACACGTCGGCGCCATTACCCCGCTGAATAAATCCATAGCCTTTTGCATCGTTGAACCACTTGACGGTTCCGGTCTCGCGTTCAGCCATTACCACTTCTCCAACTCGCTTTTTGTTATTCCTCGGAAGAGGGGTCGACGGTCAGGCCTTCGTGCATTCGGCTCCGGCGCAAATGCGACTCGAACGCGACCGTTGCCGGAGTATAAAACAACGATTTTCGCTGTCAGCCTCTTTTTTCCGCTGCGGATTTGACACCCTCGGCCGCCCCGGCCAATGCCGGAACGGGTGCTCTGTTCAGGCGCTCCGGCGGCGTCGCCATAGCCACAGGGCGAGCACGCCCAGGGTCAGCAGCAAGGGCACCAGAGCGATGTTGGCGAACTTCAGCGTACGCCCCAGCGCTTCGATATCGGCATTGAGCTGGTAGCGCACCTCACGCAACTCCTTGCGGATACGCACCTTCTCCTGCTGGAACTGACGCAACGCCTGCTCCTGCTCAGCCGTCAGCTCCAGCGCCTGCTCCGGGTCCGGACTCTGCAGCTCGGCCAGTTGCTGCTCGGTATCAGCCAGGCGCTGCTGGAGCACTTCTTCCTTCTCGCGGAAACGATCCTCGGCCTCGCGTTGCAAGGTTTCTACCATCACGAACGGACGGGTGAAGCGACCACGCGAACGCACGCTGATCAGCGCATCGGTGCCGGAAAGGTTGTCCAGCGCATTGATCACGAACGCGCCGTTGTCCGCCCACGGCTGCGGAACGCGCTGGCCGAAGAAGTCCTGCACCTGCACCCACATGCGATCACTCAGCAGATCGGTATCGGCGACGGCGATCACGTTGATGTTCTGGCTTTCCTTGATGCCCTCTTCACGGCCTTCGATGCCGTCCGGAAAGGCAGTTTTCGCCGGCCCCTGGATGCGCGCCGCCAGGGTGTAGCGCTCGCCGGTCGGCTCGAGGCCAAGCAGCAGGGTTTCCGGGTTGTCCAGCGTGGCGAAGCGCTCGGCCTCCACCGGCATGGCGTAGTCGGAACTGCCGAACAGCGGCGTGAAGCGCGTCGTCGCGTCCTCCAGCGGCTCCAGAATGCCGGCACTGGCGATGGTGATGTTTTCCAGCGCGGCGGTGGTCACGTCATCCTGATCCAGCGCGTTGCGCGGCAGGCTCAACCAGCCTGCGTGGCGCACCGGACGGCGCTCCGCACCGACGCCAACCGACATCGCGTAGGCTGCATCGACCAGCGCCTGTTGCGGCACCATGCGCACGCCCCAGGCCTTGAACAGTGGCTCGAGGTCGGAGGCACGCTCCTCGCCGAATTCTCCCGGACCGATGCCCATGCCCGGATCGGCCTCGCTGTGCGGATCGACGAATACCAGCAGCTTGCCGCCACGCAGGACGAACTGGTCGATGGCGTACAGCGTCTGCTCGGGCAGATCCTTCGGGTGAATCAGCAGCAACACCGAGACGTTGGTCGGGATCATGTCCACATCGCGGCGCAGGCTTTCGATATGGAACAGCTGGCGGACTTCCTCCAGCACCATCCACGGCGGCGTCGCCTGCTGAGTCCGCATGTCGAAACCGCCGGTCAGCTGCAACCCTGAGAGCACGCCGACCACCGGCAGCTCGCCACTAGCCAGGCCCTGCACCAGGCGGCTGATCTCGTACTCGAGAAACTCTTCCTGATCCAGCGGGAAGAACGGAATGATCTGCGTGCTGCCCTCGGCATTGGTGCCGGCGAGGCCGAAGTAGATCTTGTCGCCGCCCTGGTTGAGCGGCACCGCCTGCAGGCCGAACTCGGCGGCACGGTCCTCCTCTTCGGAGAACGGCTGCGGGTCGATCACATGCAGCTTGAGCTTGCCAGCGGAGGCCCGCTCGTAGGCCTTGAGCATCTCCTCGACGCGGCGCGCATAGTTGCGCAGCGCCACCAGCTCCTTGGAGGTCTCGTCCGAGTAGAAGAAGTGCAGTTCGATCGGTTCCTGCAGGCCGTCAAGAATGCGCTCGGTGCCCTCGGAAATGGTGTAGAGCTTCTGCTCGGTCAGGTCGAGCCGCGCATTGGTGAACAGCATGCCGGACACGCCGTTGAACAGCAGAAATGCCAGTGCGATCAGCAGCAGCCCGGCACCGGAATAGATGACTCGTTTCATGTCTGCTCCCTCAGGCGGCTTTCTTCAGATCGACGACCACGGCAGTGGCAGCCAGCCAGGCGACGATCAGCGTGACGAAATACAGCAGGTCACGCAGGTCGATCACACCCTTGCTGATGGAATCGAAACGGATCAGGAAGCTCAGCGAAGCCACCGCATCGATCAGCCACTGCGGCGCCCAGGCGAAGGCATCCAGCACCATCGGCAGGCCACTCACGATGAACAGGAAACACACCGCCACCGCGAGGATGAAGGCGATCACCTGGTTCTTCGCCAGCGCCGACATGCACGAGCCGATCGCCAGAAACGCACCCGCCAGCAGCCAGCTGCCGAGATAACCGGCGACGATCACACCGTTGTCGGGCTCGCCCAGGTAATTGACGGTGATGACCATCGGGAAGGTCAGCAGCAACGCGATGCCGGCGAATACCCAGGCGGCGAGGAACTTGCCGGTAACCGCCTCGAAACGCGTAATCGGCAGCGTCATCAAGAGCTCGATCGAGCCGGACTTGCGCTCCTCCGCCCACAGGCGCATGGCGATCGCCGGCACCAGGAACAGGTACAGCCAGGTATGGAAGCTGAAGAACGGCGTGAGGTCGGCCTGGCCGCGCTCGTAGAAACCGCCCAGGTAGAACGTGAACACCCCCGAGAGCACCAGGAAGATCACGATGAACACGTAGGCCAGCGGCGTGGCGAAATAGCTGCCCAGCTCGCGCTTGAAGATAACCGGCAACTGGGTCATAGCGACTCCCCGCGAGTCAGGTTACGGAACACCTCATCCAACCGGCCGCGTTCCACGTCCAGCTCCTTCACCACCCAGCCATGCTGGGCGATCAGAGCACTGACCTGGGGGAAAATCACCTGCCCCGGCTGCGCCAGCAACGTCAGGCTATGCTCGGGCTCGTTGAATTCGACACCGGCCACGCCGGGCAACGCGGCCAGGGCAACGTCGTCCAGCGGACCGTCGCTGACCAGCGTGACGGCCTGGTGATATTTCGACCGGCTCTCCAGCTCCAGCGG
>DNMQ01000352.1 GCA_003488145.1 Pseudomonas sp. | reverse complement strand
CCGGGCCTGGAGAAGGCCCTCGAGGGCAAGCAGGGCGGTGACCAGATCCAGGTCGCCATCGAGCCGCAGGACGCTTACGGCGAGTACAGCGCGGAGCTGGTCGCTACCCTCAATCGCGCCATGTTCGAAGGCGTCGACGAGCTGGAAGTGGGCATGCAGTTCCACGCTTCCGGTCCGGACGGCGGCATGCAGATCGTCACCATTCGTGACGTGGAAGGCGACGACGTGATCGTCGACGGCAACCATCCGCTGGCCGGCCAGCGCCTGAACTTCGACGTCAAGGTCGTCAACGTGCGTGACGCCAGCGAAGAAGAAGTTGCCCACGGCCACGTCCACGGCGAAGGTGGCCACCACCACTGATCCGGGTCGCCGCATAGGCGTCCGCAGGCACGGCGGCAGGAACCGCTACCGTGCGGATCGAAAAGAAGAGCGCTCCGGTCGTTGCCGGGGCGTTTTTTCGTTAGGAGAGATGAGATGAGCGCATTCCACCAATTGGTGTTGCCAGGCCTGGGCCGCGAGGAGCTGCCGTTGGCGCAGTTCGGCGATCGGATCACGCTGGTGGTCAACGTCGCGTCGCAGTGCGGGCTGACCCCGCAGTACGCCGGCCTGGAGCGGCTGCAGCAGCAATACGCTGCCCGCGGCTTCAGCGTGCTGGGCGTGCCATGCAATCAGTTCGCTGCGCAGGAGCCGGGCAGCGATGAGGAAATCCGCTCGTTCTGCACACTCAACTATGGTGTGAGCTTTCCTCTGAGCGGCAAGCTCGAGGTGAACGGTCCGCAGCGCCATCCGCTGTATCGTTTGCTGGCTGGCGAAGGTGCCGATTTTCCGGGGGACATCACCTGGAACTTCGAGAAGTTCCTGGTGGGCAAGGACGGCCGTGTGCTGGCCCGTTTCTCGCCTCGCACCACGCCCGACGACCCCGCCCTGATCCAGGCGATCGAAACCGCCCTGGCCTGATCTGCAGATCTGCGACCGTACGCGCAGTCGCGTTCTCTTTCTTGAGTCCTGGATATACCGGCCATGCTTGCCGTGGTTGCCGCTGAATAAGCGTCATGGATGATGCTGTGCCGGCGAGACGACCGGTCATATTCTCGCTGCATGACCAATCCAGCACGCAACGACAAGCGCGACCTGATCCTGTCCAAGGGTGCCCGGGTGATGACCCGCCGCGGCTATCACGGCACCGGTGTTCAGGAAATCGTCCAGGCGGGCGGTATTCCCAAGGGGTCGTTCTATCACTACTTCGCCAGCAAGGAAGACTTCGCCCTGCAGGCGCTGGACTATATCTATGCGCCCCGGCTGGAGCGCTATCAGGCGGCGCTGAGCAACTCAGCAGTCTCGCCCCGGCAGCGCATCCTCGACTACTACGCCGATCTCGTTGCGCACTTCGCCCGCCAGGAAAAGCCGGAATATCACTGCTTCATCGGCAGTCTCAGCTTCGAGATGGCCGAGCTGTGCCCGGCCATCGCCAAACGGCTCAGCGCGATACTGACGCAATCGGTCGAGTTGCTTACGGCCTGCCTCGAACAGGCGCGTGACGCTGGAGAGATCGCGGCCGATTGCGATTGTGCAGTGCAGGCGGAATTCATAAGCAACGCCTGGGAAGGTGCGCTGCTGCGCATGAAAGTGAGCGGCAGCGTTGCGCCTTTGCAGGTGTTTTTCCAGCAGCTCGAACGCCTGTTGGCGCCGGCTGCAATAACTTCGCCGGGGCATGAGCGCCCGGCTGCCTTGACCAATGCCACAGGAGTCGATCGATGACCGCCAGCGTACAAGCCTTGTTTCAGCCCTTTGAGTTGGGTGCTCTCCGTTTGCCGACCCGTGTGGTCATGGCGCCGATGACCCGTTCGTTCTCGCCTAACGGCGTACCTACTGCCGATGTGGTCGAGTACTACCGCCGTCGTGCCGCCTCCGGGGTCGGGCTGATCATCACCGAGGGCACCACGGTCGGCCACGCCGCGGCGAACGGTTATCCCCATGTGCCGCGTTTCTACGGTGAAGATGCGCTGGCTGGCTGGAAGGCTGTGGTCGATGCGGTGCACGCCGCTGGCGGCAAGATCGTCCCGCAGCTCTGGCACGTCGGTAACGTGCGCCGCAAGGGCACCGAGCCGGAGCCGGAGGTCGTCGGTTACGGCCCGATGGAGAAGCAGAAGGACGGCCAGGTCGTCGTTCATGGCATGACCAAGCAGGACATCCAGGATGTGATCGAAGCATTCGCTCAGGCTGCCCGCGATGCTCAGTCGATAGGCATGGACGGCGTGGAAATCCACGGTGCCCACGGCTACCTCATTGACCAGTTCTTCTGGGAAGGCAGCAATCAGCGCACCGATGAGTACGGCGGCAGCCTGGCCAACCGCTCGCGCTTCGCCATCGAGCTGGTGCAGGCCGTACGTGCAGCGGTCGGCCCTGATTTCCCGATCATCTTCCGCTTCTCGCAGTGGAAGCAGCAGGACTACACGGCGCGCCTGGTGCAGTCGCCCGAAGAGCTCGGCGAGTTCCTGGCACCGTTGTCGGCGGCCGGCGTGGATATCTTCCATTGCTCGACGCGCCGTTTCTGGGAACCGGAGTTCGAAGGCTCCGATCTCAACCTGGCCGGTTGGACCCGCCAACTGACCGGCAAGCCGACCATCACCGTCGGCAGTGTCGGCCTGGATGGCGAATTCCTGCAGTTCATGGTCAAGACCGACAAGGTGGCGCAGCCGGCCAACATCGAGGGATTGCTGGAGCGTCTGAACAAGCAGGAGTTCGATCTGGTGGCGGTGGGGCGTGCGCTGATCTGCGATCCGGATTGGGCGGTTAAGGTGCGTGAAGGGCGGATGGAAGAGATTCTGCCGTTCAGTCGTGAGGCGTTGAAGACGCTGGCGTGAGTGAGGGCGGCAGCCAGGGTGATCTGGCTGCCGATTTCCCCTTGCCCGGCAGCATCCGATCTCGCCAGGCCTTCGCGCGGAGCTGTCAGCATGTGACGTGGTGCGGACGGAGAGACTCGAACTCTCACACCTTGCAGCGCTAGAACCCTGACCGCCGAGTTCCGCGCCTGACGTCTACGCTGGTCGGTCCAGCTGCCGATTCGGCCCGCCTTCCCTTACCCAGAACAGCGTCGCTCCCGCGACGGCCGCCGGCATGATCAGCAGGTTCAGGACCGGCACCAGCAACGCCGCATAAGTCACCGCACCAAAGCTCAGGCTCTGCCAGCGTCGCTGGCGCAACCAGCCCATCATGTCCGCCCAGCTCAGCTTGTTGTTGTCCGCCGGGTAGTCGATGTATTGCACTGCCATCATCCACACGCCGAACAGCAGCCATAAAGGCGCGGCAACAAGGTTCAGCACGGGGATGAATGAAAGCACCAGCAACGCCAGCGCGCGCGGTGCGAAATAGCCCAGCTTGCGCAGCTCGCGGCCAATCGTGCGGGGCAGCATGGCCAGCAGCTCGGCCCAGCTGAAAGGCGGCGCGGCATCTTCGCCGCGCACCACCACCTCGACCTTTTCCGCCAGAAAGCCGTTGAACGGCGCGGCGATGATGTTGGCCAGCATGGTGAAGCTGAAGAACACCATCAGTACCACCAGCACGACGAACAGCGGCCAGAGGATGTATTCGAGAAAGGCGAGCCAGGTGGGCAGGCTGGGCATGAAGGTGTCGACCCAGCCGCTGAACTGGCCGACCGCGAACCAGATCAGGCCGAAGAACAGCAGCACGTTCACCGTCAGCGGCAGGATCACGAACAGACGCAGCCCCGGGCTGAGCACCAGGCGCAGGCCTTCGCGAAGGTATTGCGGGCCGGAGAGGGCGGATACGGGCATTGGCGTCTCCTGAAAAAGGCAGGGTTTCGTCGAGAGGGGCGTAGCGCAGCGGGATAGTCGATGACTATGGGTTGTATGCAGAACCTGAATTATCCACGGCCTTGGCGGATCGCTAAGGTGGCGCTCAACGGTTTTCGGGTCATCCGCTCCTTCAGCCTTCCCCAAGTGCTTGGGATGACCCTTTTTATTCCCATTGAGCCGGCATAGCCGGCTCGATCCGTCGAAAGGATGCGCGTTACTTGCGCTTGAGCGGTTGGGTGTCGAAACGCACGCCCGGCAGGCCGGTTTCCATGAGCGCGCGAATGTTGCGGTGGTCACTGCCGTTCGGGTCGGCCAGGACCGCCTGATAGTGCTCGCCGAACGCAAGCAGCGCTTCTTCCGTCGTGAAGTCTTCAAGCAATGCGAGGCCCAGCGTCTTGCAGGAACCTTCGTTCTCGCCGGCAGCGTTCTCCAGTGTGCCGTTGACGAAGCGGCTCGGCTGGTAGTCGTAAGCGCCCTCGATGAAGGCAAGCGTTTCGCTGAATGCGTGGTTGCGATTGCGCAGACTGGCGCGGAAGTCCTTCAGGTCGTTCATTCTTTCTGGGCCTTGTCGAAAGCGACCTGCTGCTCGGCAGACGCTTCCTTCTGATAGCGTTTTTTCCACTCGCTGTACGGCATTCCGTACACCTCTTCGCGGGCCTGGTCGATGCTGAGTTCGACGTCCAGATCGTCTGCGGCGGCCTTGTACCATTTCGACAGGCAGTTGCGACAGAAACCGGCGAGGTTCATCAGGTCGATGTTCTGGGCATCGGGACGGGTGCGCAGGTGCTGGACCAGGCGGCGGAAGGCTGCGGCTTCCAGTTCGGTGCGTTCTTGATCGTTCATCTCGTGGGTCTCGGCGTTGGCTGAGGTCGGCCGGATCATAACCTTGCGTCAGTGAGCCGGCCAGCCTTGCGCAGGGTCAATCCCGATGCGCAGCCAGGGTGATCGATACGGACTCGGCGAAGCGCAGCGCGTGGGGTTTGTCGACTTCCACTTCGGCGTAGCGCACCTGCGGGTAGCGCATGACCAGGTCGAGAATTTCCTGGGTCAGCCGCTCGAGCAGGGCGAAGCGGTTGTCTTCGACGTGCTGGATGATCGCCTTGGTGATGGTGCGGTAGTTCAGCGCCTGTTCGATGTCGTTTTCGCGCACCGCTTCCGCAGCGGGGTAGAGCATCGTCAGGTTGATCAGCACGTCCTGGCGATTGAGGATTTCCTCTTCCTTGATGCCGATGTAGGTGCGCAGCCGCAGGTCCTTGACGCGGATGCGGGCCATCGCGGGTTCCAGTCGGGGCATGGGGACTCCTTGCAGTCTTCAGATCAGGTGGCGGCCGCCGTTCACGGTCAGTGTGGTGCCGGTGACATAAGGGTTGTCGAGCAGGTAACGCAGACTCTGGTAGATCACCTCCGCACCGGGCTCGATGCCCAGCGCGGACTTGGCCAGTGCCTTGCGGCGATATTCGGCGTCGTCCTCCGGGTTGAACTGGATCAGCGCCGGGGCGATGCCGTTGACCTTGATCGCCGGCGCGAGGCTGGCGGCAAAGGACAGCGTCAGGTTGTCCAGGCCCGCTTTGCTCGCAGCATAGGCGATGTGCTTCTTGCTGCCCTTGCGGGTCACGTCGTCGCCGATGTGCACGATGTCCGCTGGGCCGCCGTGGCGCAGCAACTCGGCGCAGTGCAGATTGATCAGATAGGGTGCAAGCATATGCACCTGGAACAGCTGGCGGAACGCCTCGGCTTCCTGCCCGGGGGTATCCGGGCGCCATTCGGAGGCGTTGTGCACGATGGCCCGCAGGCAGTCGGTCCGCTGCTTGAGCACGCTGATAAAGGTGGTGATGCCGGTTTCGTCGCTGAAGTCTGCCTGCAATGCCTGTGCGCCCAAGGCGCGAAGCCGGTCGATGCTGTCGCGTTCGCGACGGTAGGTAACGATGACCGGAAAGCCGTCTTCCAGCAGTCGCTCGGCACAATGCAGCCCGATCCGCTGGCTGGCTCCGGTGATGAGAATCGGCGCCTGATGCATGAAAATCCACTGCCTGAAATGGGCGGACCGCCCACACATTGAGGCGGTCGCTACAGGCGTGGCAGCTTACACCAGATCGGCTGGCAGCTCCGGCTGCAAATCAGGGTGCAGGCGCTGGTGCTGGCGATAGAGGAAGGAGCGGATCCGCTCGGCATCCTTTTCCTGGGTGAACTCCACTTCGTACGCGGCTCGTCCGCCGGTCAGCTCGCGGACGCGATGGGCGTCGATCTCCAGCGGGCTGTCATCGGGCAGCGCCAGGCGCAGGTGGAAGTGCTTGGGTGGTTTGCGATGTCCGCCGGCATCCACCAGCAAACCGTGCGGAGACAGCTCGTGCACGCTGAGCGAGCTTTCACCGCCATCGTTTTCCAGCAGAGGGAGCGGCTGGTCCAAATGCAGGCGCCAGGCACGCGTAGTTGGTCCGCGTTCGTAGATCACCGGCGGGGCCAGCTGTAGGTCGAGGCTGTGTAGTTCGTCTTCCCGGAGCTGCAGCGGAAAGGACATGCGGAAATCCTCGAACTCTGCCTGCAACGACAGATTGGCGCGAGCGGCCAGCTGCATCAGCAGTTCGTTGGATTGCGCTCCGCCGTCGATCCGAAAGCCTGTCGTGCGCTCGGCGTTGGTGCTGCCGTTGCGCTGCATCAACTTGCGGATGAAGGTCAGTTCGTCTTTGCTGAGAATCGTCTCTTCCGCCATGCGGATACCCTCGGAGGGACAGTGCCCTCCACGTTTGGCGTCGCGCGGCGGGGCCGCTGTACGCCTGCAACCGATATGGTCGCGGTGGGGCAATCGGCCCTATGACAAACGGGTTCGACAGTGGTTCCGCCATCTGCGAATTTCTGGATGGACGGTTTCGCTTGAGCAGGGCGTGCCGACCAGGCTTGGCGATTGCGGCATAATGCGCAGCTTTGATTGCCTCGGAGCGCATATGAAGGTTGCCATTCTTTCCGGGAGCGTCTACGGCACCGCCGAAGATGTGGCCCGTCACGCCGAACGCCAGTTGAAAGCCGCCGGTTTCGATACGTGGCACGACCCCCGCGCCCAGCTGCCGCGGATTCTTGACTTCGCCCCCGAAGCGTTGCTGATCGTGACTTCGACCACCGGCATGGGTGAGCTGCCTGACAGCTTCATTCCGTTGTACTCGGCAATTCGCGATCAGTTTCCCGCCTGGAGCGGTTTGCCCGGAGGCGTCATCGCCCTTGGCGATGCCAGCTACGGCGACACCTTCTGTGGTGGCGGCGAGCTGATTCGTGAGCTCTATGCCGAGCTGGGCGTGCGAGAAGTCGTGGAGATGCTGCGCCTCGATGCCAGCGAGACGGTGACGCCGGAAAGCGATGCCGAACCATGGCTGGAAGCCTTCGCGGCGGCCTTGCGTGCCTGAGTGGCTCGCCGGGTCAGCGGCCTGGCTGCAAGAGCAACTGCCTGGCCATTAGCGGCTGGCTAGAATCCAGGGCATCTTCAAGATAATAACAAGAGGTGCCCTCGATGACTGCGCTGCACGCTTTGCCTTCTTTGGAAACCCAAGTGAGCCCTGCCGAGTGGCAGGCGCGGGTCGATCTGGCCGCCTGTTACCGGCTGGTCGCGCTGCATGGCTGGGATGACCTGATCTTCACGCACATCTCGGCCAAGATTCCCGAAACCGATCATTTTCTGATCAATCCGTACGGACTGATGTTTCACGAAATCACCGCGTCTAGCCTGGTCAAGGTCGATCTGGGCGGCAACAAGGTGATGGACAGCCCGTACGAGATCAATCCCGCCGGTTACACCATCCACAGTGCTGTGCATGAGGTTCGCCATGACGTCGCCTGCGTCATGCACACTCACACCGCCGCCGGGGTGGCAGTCTCGGCCCAGCGCCAGGGCGTGCTGCCCATCAGTCAGCAGTCGTTGTTTGTGTTGGCCAGCCTTTCGACCCATGGCTATGAAGGTGTGGCGCTGAATCACGACGAGAAGGCGCGCCTGCAGGCCGATTTGGGCGAAACCGCGTTCATGCTGCTGCACAACCACGGTCTGCTGACCTGCGGTAGCAGCATCGCCGATACCTTTCTGATGATGTTCATCTTCCAGCGCGCCTGTGAAATCCAGGTCATGGCGCAAGCCGGTGGCAGCGAGCTGATCGCCATTCCGGAGCAGATCCTGGCCGGTGCCAAAGCCATGGCGGCGGGCGTGACCCGCACTCGCTCGGGCATGGGCGGCGCGCTGGCATGGCCCGGTCTGTTGCGCAAGCTGGATGCGCAAAGCCCGGGCTATGCGCAGTAGTACGGGGCGTTCGCGCTACATCGCTGCCTTGGCGAACTGCTGCAGCTGCGGGTAGAAGTGGCGGAAGTCCTCGAGCAGCGGGTCGTACAGCTGCTCCAGCTCTTCCAGCCCGCCGGCCAGGCCATCCGGCCGGCTCAGGCGACGGCCCATGTTCGCCAGCACCCTGCCCAGTACCTCGAATTCACCGTAACTGCCGAGCCAGTCGTGTGCCGCCATGTGCGGTGCGATCACGGCGAGCTTGCCAGGCAGCGCGGGCTCATCGGCCAGCGCTCGGTAGGCGCGCCGGGTGAACTGGTCCAGCGGCTCGCCGGAGTAGTCCGCCCAGTTCGCAGCCAGGCAATGATCGAAGAACAGGTCCAGCAGTATCCCGGCGTAGCGGCGACGCTCGCTGGGAAAGCGCGCTTTGGCCTGCAGCACCAGCGGATGGCTGTCGGTGAAGGCATCGATCTGCCGATGCAGACGGATGCCTGCTTCGATCTGGGCCGGCAGGCGGCCCTGCAGCGGACCTTTGACGAAGTCCCCGTAAAGACTGCCGAGCATGTCAGCGGGGCCGGGGCCGCCAAGATGAAGATGAGCGAGATAGTTCATGGGCGAAGCTTAGCGCAGCCTCGACAGGAGGTCGCTATGCGGCCTCGCGCGCGGCCTCCTGCGCCTCCCCAGACAGTGCGCGCTCGATGGCCCGCTGTGCTTGCTCGGCGAGAGCCCTGCGACTGAGCGAGGCCACGGGTATCGGGGGCAGCAGATGGATTTCCACTTCTGCCATGTCATTGGCCAGCAGCCTGCGCAGATGCGCCGGCAGTTCGTCGTCGTCGATGAAGGGTGCCACCGTATCTGGCTTGCCGTCGCGCAGATAGCGGATGGCAACCGGTTGAACGGCACGGCCGGCCTCGATTGCGCAGGCGAACAGCCGGGGGTGGAAGGTGCGCACGCTGCTGCCGTCGGTCGAGGTGCCTTCCGGGAAGATCAGCAGGTGGTGGCCCTGGTAGAGGTGGTTGGTCAGCTGCTGATTGATCTGCCCGGCGTCGCCGGCGCCGCGGCGGATGAACAGTGTGCCAGCCTGGCGGGCCAGCCAGCCAAGCACCGGCCAGCCGGCGACCTCGGCCTTGGCCAGGAACGACAGTGGCCGCAGCATTCCCAACAGAGGGATGTCGCACCAGGACACATGGTTGGCGACCCAGAGCACTGGCTGCGCCGGCAGCTCGCCAATAACGCGTACCCGATAGGGCAGCGCAGCGGCTAAGCGAACCATGAACCAGCGGGTCAGCTGTTGTCGGCGTTGCAGGGAGGCACGTAGCGCGATGCGCTCGCCGACACCCAGCGCGGCCGCCAAAAGCAACCCGAGCAGGATCACCGCGGCGACCCGCAGCAGGCGCCAGTACAGGCGCAACCGCGTCATCTATACCGCCGCCTTGAAGTGGCGAGCGTAGCGCGGGCACAGTTCCTCGCGCTTGAGCAGGATGAAGATGTCGGCAACCTGAAAATCCGGGTCCCAGCAGGGTTCTCCACAAATCTTCGCGCCGAGGCGCATATAGGCCTTGAGCAGCGGCGGCAGCTGGGCAGTGACGTTGTCCGGCAGCTCCAGTTCGGGAAGTGGCGTTCGCGGCTCAGCGTGCAGCAGTTCGGTGCTCAGGTGGCTGTCGCGCAGTCGCTGCATGATCGCGCGGGCCTGGATGCCACCGTCGCGCATCGGGATGCTCGCGCACCCCATAAGGTAGCGATAGCCACCCTGGTTGAGCACCTCGGCAAGCTCGCTCCACAGCACCGCAATGGTCGCGCCATTGCGATAGGCCGGCGCTACGCAGGTACGGCCGATCTCCAGCACCGGCTCGTTGATGTCCGCCAGGCCATGCAGGGCAAACTCCCCCTCGCTATAGAAGCGCCCGAGCTGCTTCGCAGTGAGGTGATCGAGCAGGCGGGTGGTGGCGACCAGCTCTCCACTTGCCAGATCACGTACACCGATATGCCGACAGTGAATGTCGAAATCGTCCATGTCCAGCCCGAGCTCGGCGCCATTCAGCTGGGCATCGAACTCGCTGCTGAAGACCCGATAACGCAGGGACTGGGCTTCGCGGAGGGCCCGTTCGCCTTGCAGGCGTTCGGCTCGAAGTTGACGCGTGCTGCGTGGATCGACGATGGCATTCATGCTCTGTCTCCTTGTCCGCCGGGGTAGTGGCGGGTTGGCGATGCAACGCGAGCGTCTGGTTGTTATCGTTGGGCTCGCTGGTTTGGCGTGATCAGGCTAGGAGCAGGGCGTGTCGCCACTGTGACGTTCGGATGATGGTTGGATGACGGCGCGAGCCAGTGGCCGGTAATGGCAGAACCTTTGGAGATGAAGATGCCCTGGAAACGATTGATCGGCCCGCTGCAGCCGGTTGCTGCAACCTCAGGGCTGCGCGACTGGTACCAGGCCGTGTGTGACGGTGCCGGAAGTACGGGCTCGTTCAGTCAAGCGGTCTACGGCGGCCGGCTGGCGACCACGCCGGGGCTGGCCTTTCTCTCTGGATACCAGGCAGCCCTGCGGGCGCTCTGGCCGGATGCGCCGCCCGGGCTTGGCGCGCTATGCACGACGGAGCGGCGCAAGTTGCGGCCGGCCGACATGACGAGCCGTTGCGCGAACGGCCAGCTCACTGGCAGCAAGGATTTCGTGACGGCGGGCGACGCGGCGCAATGGCTGCTCGTTTCGGCCCGGGAGGAGGGGGCCGGTGAGTCACCGCGCCTCGGCCTGTTCGTCGTCGAGCCGTCCGGTGCCGGCGTGTCACTGGTGGCCGGGCCGGATCTGCCGATCGTGCCGGATATCGCGCATGGCAGATTGAGCCTTGAGCAGGCTGCTGGGAAACGCTTGCCTGGTGACGGCTGGAGCGAGTACGTCAAACCGTTCCGCAGCCACGAGGATCTACATGTGCTGGCGGCGCTGACTGCCTGGCTCTACGGTGTGGCGCTGCTTGAGCGGTGGCCGCGCGCGCTGGCACTGCGCCTGCTCGGCGTTCTTGCGGCTGCGGCAGAGGTTGCGCGGCGGCCAGCCCATGAGCCTGCCACTCATCTGCTGCTGGCCGCGTTGCTCGAGCAGTTCGCTGCGCTGCAACCTGAGGTGGACAGGGCGCTGGCGGATTCGCAGGGGCCCCGGGGCGCATTGTGGCGGCGTGATCGCGCAGTGCTGGGCTTGGCGCGCGATGCCCAGGCGCGCCGTCTGGAACAGGCGCTTGCCGCGCTCGGGCTCGAATCTTCAGTAGGCAGTTGAAGGCAGGGTGCGCGCCGGCGAACAGCTGGGAACTCTGCCCAGCCGAGTCGGGCCTATAGAGGATCGTATTTCACGGCGGCACTTCCGCTGCGGCGGTCTGACCTGCTGCCTTGCCTTGCTCGAACGCCTGGGTAAGCTAGCCAACTGCTCGTTCAGCACCGCCAGTGCAGAGGGGCGGTATCGAGGCCGCAGCCCTTGGATGCTGTCCGGAAAAAGGGATTTCATGTCATTTCGTTGCTCATCCGCTTCGTCGCTGTGCCTGACGTCATCTGGCTCTAGGCGGGGTGCCGCCCTGTGATGCTGGCTGGAGCGGTGTTCCCCTGGCGCAGCGACAATCAGTTCCGCCTGCTGATAGACGGGCCGGGGTTCTTTCCGCCCATGCTTGATGCCATCGAGCGCGCCGAGCGCCGGGTCGATCTCGAGCTCTATCTGGTGGAGGACGGCGCTTGTCTCGACCGCCTGCTGGAGCCGCTGCTGCGTGCGGCGGCACGCGGCGTTCGGGTACGTTGCCTGTTCGATGGTTTCGGCTGCCTGAAGATGAGCCAGGCGAATCGTGATCGGATGACCGCCGCCGGCGTCGAGCTGCGTCTCTATAACCCGCTTTCGCTCCGCCTGAGGCTGCGCAATCTGCATCGTGACCACCGCAAGCTGCTGCTGGTCGACGGCTGCATCGGTTATGTCGGCGGCACCGGTGTCACCGACGAATTCTGGCGTCCTGACGAGCCCGACGTGCATTGGCATGAGGTGATGGTCGAGATGACCGGCCCGCTGCTGCAGGACTGGCAGGACCTGTTCGACACCCAGTGGGTGCATTGCCTGAAGCGGCGCATCTGGCAGCTGCCCCTGCCCAGCGGTGCGCCGCGCATTCCAGTGCTGCCCAGTGGCTCGGGGCTAGGGCGCGTCGCCTATGCGGCGGCGCGTCAGCACCGCGACATACTGCACAGCCTGTTGCGCAACCTGCGGCGCGCGCAGACGCGCATCTGGCTGGCGACACCGTATTTCCTGCCTACCGGCAAGGTGCGCCGGGCACTGATCCGGGCGGCGCGTCGCGGGGTGGACGTGCGCCTGCTGCTGACCAGTCGCAATACCGATCACCCGCCGGTGCGCTACGCCGGGCAGCGTTTCTATCCACGGCTGCTGCGTGCCGGCGTGCGAATCCATGAATATCAGCCACACTTTTCCCACCTGAAAATGGTGCTGGTTGACGACTGGGTCAGCGTCGGCTCTTGCAACTTCGATCACTGGAACCTGCGCTGGAATCTGGAAGCCAATCTCGAGGCCATCGATGCTGCGTTGAGTGCCCAGGTGCAGGCATGCTTCGAGCGCGATTTTCAGGACAGTATCGAAATCGACATTAAAAGCTGGTACGCCAGACCGCTGCACCTGCGCCTCTACCAGCGTATGTGGGGCTGGCTGGACCGGCTGCTGGTAAACATCTTCAACCGCGGTGGCTGAAGCCGCCGCGTCACGGAGCAATGCTCCAAACCCGCG
The DNA here is from genome assembly GCA_003488145.1 of Pseudomonas sp. Classification (GTDB taxonomy): domain Bacteria; phylum Pseudomonadota; class Gammaproteobacteria; order Pseudomonadales; family Pseudomonadaceae; genus Stutzerimonas. The sequence continues at coordinate 6,226 of DNMQ01000352.1, read as the reverse complement.
CGAAGAGGACGATGCAATGGCGGCGAAGAACATTTTGATGCTGGTGGGTGATTACGCTGAAGACTACGAAACCATGGTGCCTTTCCAGGCCCTGCAGATGGTTGGCCATCGCGTGCATGCCGTGTGTCCGGACAAGAAGGCCGGCGACAGCGTGCGCACCGCGATTCATGACTTCGAGGGCGACCAGACCTATAGCGAGAAGCCGGGGCACAACTTTGCGCTGAACTTCGACTTCGCCGACGTGCGGGCCGAAGACTACGATGCCCTGGTCATTCCCGGTGGCCGGGCGCCGGAATATCTGCGCCTGAACGAGCAGGTGCTGGCGCTGGTGCGTGCGTTCGATGAGGCCAGGAAGCCAATCGCCGCCGTTTGTCACGGCGCCCAACTGCTGGCTGCCGCGGGCGTGCTCAAGGGGCGTGCCTGCAGTGCCTATCCCGCCTGTGCACCCGAGGTGAAGCTGGCCGGTGGCGAGTACGTGGACATTGCCGTGGATCAGGCGCATACCGATGGCAACCTGGTCAGCGCTCCGGCATGGCCCGCCCATCCGGCGTGGCTGGCGGCATTCCTCGAGGTGCTCGGAACTCGCATCAGCCTGTAAGATGCAGACCGTCACCCAAGCCCGCCCCGCAGACCGCGCGGCGGGTTTTTTCATCCGTGAGGCTATGCCCTCGTGTTCGTGAGTGCCCCATGACTCAAGCAAAAGACCCCCTTCATGGCGTGACGCTGGAGGCCATCCTGGTCCAGCTGCATGCTCGCTTCGGCTGGGAAGGCCTTGCCGAGCGCGTCGATGTCCGCTGTTTCAGCAATGAGCCGAGCATCAAGTCCAGCCTGAAATTCCTGCGCAAGACGCCCTGGGCCAGGGCGAAAGTCGAAGCGCTGTACATCGAAGAACAGAGCGCCGGTCGCTAGTCCGCTCACGAGCGGCGCCACCTGGTCATGCCGTTCGGCAAATTCTTCCCGTCTCCACTGTCCGATCTGGCCGTGCAGGTCGCCGGTACATCGGCGGAAACCTATTCGTTGGCCAGCCAGACCGAAAGCGAGCTCCGTCAGCAGCGCGGCGAGACGGACATGACGGCCACCGCGGTGACGCAGATGACCGCATCGATCAGTGAGGTCGCCGGGCACGTCCAGCACACGGCAGAGGAGGCGAGGACGGCGAACGCGCTGGCAGACGACGGTGACCGGGTCGCAGCGAGTTCCCGCGGGGCGATGGAAATGCTGGCGGCGACCGTCACCAACATCGGCAACGTGGTTAACGAGCTGGCTGGCGAAACCCAGCAGATCGTATCCGCCGCCGGCATGATCCAGAGCATCGCCGACCAGACCAACCTGCTGGCGAGCAGGGCAAGGGCTTTGCCGTGGTCGCCGACGAGGTGCGTGCGTTGGCGAGCAAGACGCGGGAGTCGACGCAGCAGATCCAGGCCATCATCCAGTCGCTCACCAGCAAGGCGGGTGAGGCCGTGACAATCGCGCAGCTGGGTGACAAGGAGGCGGCCCAGGGGTTGGCCCAGGTCGTCGAGGCGCAGCAGGCGTTGCAGGGCATTCGCGATGCGGTCGGCCGCATTGCCGGGATGAGCCAGCAGATGGCTGCCGCTGCCGAAGAGCAGGCGCATGTGGCCGAAGACATTGCTCGTCAGGTCACCCGTATTGCCGTCACGACTGACAGCAATGTCAGCAAGGCCGACCTGACCATGCAGCGCGGTCGCGACCTGGAATGCGCAGCGCACGGGCTGCGGGCCCTGGTCGAACGCTTCAACCGCTGATTGCCGGGCAATAAAAAGCCCGGCATCGAGCCGGGCTTTTTATTGGCGTGTCGCTTACTGCACTTCGACCGCCAGGCTGTCGGCGATCTTCTGCTGCCAGATCGCCGGGCCGGTGATGTGCACCGACTCGCCGTTGGTGTCGACGGCGACGGTGACCGGCATGTCCTTCACTTCGAACTCGTAGATCGCTTCCATGCCCAGCTCGGCGAAGGCCAGCACCTTGGACTTCTTGATCGCCTGGGCGACCAGGTAAGCCGCGCCGCCAACCGCCATCAGGTAGACGGCCTTGTTGTCCTTGATCGCTTCGATGGCGATCGGGCCACGCTCGGACTTGCCGATCATGCCCAGCAGACCAGTGCTCTCGAGAATCTGACGGGTGAACTTGTCCATGCGCGTCGCGGTGGTCGGGCCAGCCGGGCCAACCACTTCGTCACCGACCGGATCGACCGGGCCGACGTAGTAGATGAAGCGGCCCTTGAGGTCCACCGGCAACTCTTCGCCCTTGTTCAGCATGTCGACCATGCGCTTGTGCGCGGCGTCGCGGCCGGTGAGCATCTTGCCGTTGAGCAGGACGGTTTCGCCCGGCTTCCAGCTCTGCACTTCTTCTGGGGTGATGGTGTCGAGGTTGACGCGGCGCGCGCTCGGGCCGGCTTCCCAGACGATCTCGGGGTAGGCATCCAGCGGCGGCGGGGTCAGTTCGGCAGGGCCGGAACCGTCGAGCACGAAGTGTGCGTGGCGGGTGGCGGCGCAGTTGGGGATCATGCACACCGGCAGCGAGGCGGCGTGGGTCGGGTAGTCCATGATCTTCACGTCGAGCACGGTGGTCAGGCCGCCGAGTCCCTGGGCGCCGATGCCCAGCTGGTTGACCTTCTCGAACAGCTCAAGACGCAGCTCTTCGATGCGGTTCTGCGGGCCACGGGCCTTCAGCTCATGGATGTCGATGGATTCCATCAGGACTTCCTTGGCCATCACTGCGGCCTTCTCGGCGGTGCCGCCGATGCCGATGCCGAGCATACCCGGCGGGCACCAGCCGGCGCCCATGGTCGGCACGGTCTTCAGTACCCAGTCGACGATCGAGTCGGACGGGTTGAGCATGGCCATCTTCGACTTGTTTTCCGAGCCACCGCCTTTGGCGGCCACATCCACCTCGACTTTGTCACCTGGGACGATGGAGTAATGAATGACGGCTGGCGTATTGTCCTTGGTGTTCTTGCGGGAACCTGCCGGGTCGGCCAGGATCGAAGCACGCAGGACGTTTTCCGGCAGGTTGTAGGCGCGGCGCACACCCTCATTGATCATGTCGTCCAGGCTCATGGTCGCGCCGTCCCAGCGCACGTCCATGCCGACGCGGATGAACACGGTGACGATACCGGTGTCCTGACAGATCGGGCGATGACCGGTGGCGCACATGCGCGAGTTGATCAGGATCTGCGCCATGGAGTCGCGGGCAGCCGGGGATTCTTCACGCAGGTAGGCTTCGTGCATCGCCTGGATGAAATCCACGGGGTGGTAGTAAGAAATGAACTGCAAAGCGTCAGCGACGCTTTGAATCAGGTCGTCTTGCTTGATCACGGTCATGCAGCGCGTCCTCATACGGGGCGATAAGAGGCGCGTCGGGGGTGGCAGTCGACGCGCCGCGAAAAAATGCGGCGCAGTATAACGCGTCAGGCTGCGCGGTACACGGATGGACCAGGAGCGATGGGAATGCTGGCTAGGATTTTGTTTTCGGTAAGCGTAGAGTGCGGCAAATTGCCACAGCGGGAAGGATCCCTATGAGTGCGATGCGTGACGAGACCGATCTGCGTACATTGCAGCAATTGGTTACGCGGCGATTCGCACTGGCCTCCGTGACCTATGGTCTGGGCCTGGTGCTGACCTGGGTGGCGGTGGCGGGGGGCTTCTACCAGGCCTCGGTGGCCAGCGCCGTGGCGCAGTCAGCATTGATTGTGGTGAGTCAGCTGCTGTTCTTCTGGCTGTTTCACCGAGGCGTCAACCTGCGTTCGAAGGATCCCAGCCTGACTGAGCCGCAGGTCCTGGTGGGGCTGCTGTGGCTGACGACCTTTCTGTTCAACCTCGGTAGCGCGCGTGGTTCGCTGCTGGTGCTCTATCTGCTGGTGCTGATGTTTGCCGTCTTCCTGCCGCCGAAGGTGTTCATTCGCTACGCCGCGCTGGCCTTCGTCAGCTTCGTCAGCATGGCTGCCCTGGATTACTATCTGCAGCGGCCGATCGAGACCGATGTGTTCCTGCTGCAGGCCAGCGTGCTGCTGGTGACGCTGATCTGGATGTGTCTGTTCGCCGGCCACGTGTATCGCTTGCGCCAGCGCATGCGCCAGCGGCGTTTCGCGTTGCAGGCACATCAGGACACCCTGCGCGGAATGATGCGTCAACTGGAGGATCTGGCTTCCACCGACGAGTTGACGGGCCTATACAACCGGCGGCGCTTCCTACGTATCGCCGAGGGCGACCTGAACCGCTTGCGCAAGGGGCATCAATCGGGACTGGCGCTCATCGATCTGGACCACTTCAAACGCATCAACGATATCCACGGCCATGCCACCGGAGACCGCGTGCTGCAGGCCTTTGCCAGCGTGGCGCGGTCCTGTCTGCGTGATGACGACGTGCTGGCCCGTTATGGCGGCGAGGAGTTCGTGCTACTGCTGCCCAATACCGACGCCGAGCAGTTCACCGCGTGCTGTGAGCGCCTGCGGGAGGCTTTCGCCAACGCCGAGCCGGAAGACGCCAATATCGAAGCCGGACATCTCAGTCTGTCGATCGGCCTGACCCTGCTGAACGCCGGAGATGATCTGGATGCAGCGCTACAGCGTGCCGACGAAGCGCTTTATCGAGCCAAGCGCGGTGGTCGCAATCGTTGCGAACCCGCCTGGGTCACCGCCGATGCCTGAGTTGCATTGCGCCGGCAAGCGCTGGTCGGTCGCGCCCGCTACCAACCTGCTCGATGCCCTGATCGCTGCCGGCTTGCCCGTACCCTACAGTTGCCGCGCCGGCAGCTGCTACGCCTGCCTGGTGCGCTGTGTCGACGGAGCACCGCGCGATCTGCAACCCGACCTGCTACGGCCCGAGCAGCATGCGGCCGGCTGGCGACTGGCCTGTCAGTGCCGTGTCGAGGAGGATTTCGGTGTAGAAGTCTTCGATCCCCGCCGCGACGGGCTGCCCGCTCAGGTGCAAAGCGCCGAGTGGCTGAGCGGCAGCGTGCTGCGCCTGCGTCTGCTGCCGGAGCGGCCGCTGCGCTATCGTGCAGGTCAGCACCTGTTGCTGTGGACCGGTGCCGGCATCGCTAGGCCGTATTCGCTGGCCAGCCTTCCCGGCGACGATTCCTGGCTGGAGTTTCATCTCGATTGCTCCAGGCCGGGGGCGTTCTGCGATGCCGCGCGGCAGCTGCGCGCGGGCGACACGCTGCGGCTGGGCGACCTGCACGGTGGTGCATTGCATTACGAGCCGGAGTGGTCCGAGCGCTCTTTATTGCTGCTGGCTTCGGGAACCGGGTTGGCCCCTTTGTCCAGCCTGTTGCGCGAGAGCCTGCGCCAGGGCCATGCCGGGACGATCAGGCTGGTGCACTTTTGCCGTGACGAGCACTACCTGCGCGGGCCGTTGCAGGAGTTGGCGGACAGGCACGAGAACCTGGAGCTGCAATGGGTCGATGCGCAACAGCGTGACAGCATGCTTTCGACGCTACGACCAACGTCGCGGCGGGACATCGCGCTGCTCTGCGGCGGTTCGGCGTTCGTCGACGCCTGCGCCAGGCGCCTGTTTCTCGCGGGCCTGCCGCGTGGACAGATATTCAGCGACGCTTTCGTCAGCGCGACTCAGCCACGGTAGTTGGCTCCCCGTTCGATCTCGCAGACAGCACGAGGCCGGCTAAAGAGCCGGCCTCGTGTGATTCCCTGCCAACCTTACTGATCGCCGACGCGCAGGATCTTCATCGTGTTGGTACCGCCTGTGCTGTCGTGGTAGCTGTCGCCCTTGGTCAGGATCACCCAGTCGCCGGGCTGAACGATGTTGCGCTTGAGCAGCTCCTCGACTGCCATCTGGCTGACCTTTTCTGCAGGCAGCGCAGCCGGATCGAACGGGATGGTCTGCACGCCGCGGAACAGCGCGACCCGTGCCTGGGTTTCGCGGTGCGGCGAGAAAGCGAAGATCGGCACCGAAGACCGGATGCGCGACATGATCAGCGGTGTGTAGCCGCTTTCGGTCAGGGCGATGATGGCCTTGACCCCCGGGAAGTGGTTGGCGGTGTACATTGCAGCCAGCGCCGCACTCTCGTCGCAGCGCTCGAACTGCTGGCCGAGGCGGTGTCCGGACTTGGTGCTAGTCGGGTGCTTCTCCGCGCCGCAGCACACACGGGCCATGGCCTTGATCGCTTCGATCGGGTATTCGCCAGCGGCGCTTTCGGCCGAGAGCATCACCGCATCGGTGTAGTCGAGCACGGCGTTGGCTACATCGGA
>DNMQ01000353.1 GCA_003488145.1 Pseudomonas sp. | reverse complement strand
AACGGCATCGTGCGCGGTATCGTCACCGGTGACCTGGGCGTCGATCGCGAAGGCAACCCGAAAGAAGGCATGTACACCCCAGGCATGGAGCTGCGTGCCAAGTACACGCTGTTCGCCGAAGGCTGCCGCGGACATATCGGCAAGCAGCTGATCAACCGTTTCCAGCTCAACGCCAATGTCGACCCGCAGCACTATGCCATTGGCATCAAGGAACTGTGGGACATCGACCCCGCCAAGCACGAGCAAGGTCTGGTCGTGCACACCGCGGGCTGGCCGCTGAACGACGAGAACACTGGCGGCTCGTTCCTCTATCACCTGGAAAACAATCAGGTCGTGGTCGGCCTGATCGTCGATCTGTCCTACAGCAACCCGCACCTGTCGCCGTTCGATGAGTTCCAGCGCTACAAGCACCACCCGGTGATCAAGCAGTACCTGGAGGGCGGCAAACGCGTTTCTTACGGCGCCCGCGCCATCGCCAAAGGTGGCCTGAACTGCCTGCCGAAGATGGTCTTCAACGGCGGCGCACTGATCGGCTGCGACGCCGGTACCCTGAACTTCGCCAAGATCAAGGGCAGCCACACCGCGATGAAGTCCGGCATGCTGGCCGCCGAAGCTGCGGCGGACGCGCTGCTGGCCGGTCGCGAAGGTGGTGACGAGCTGAGCGCCTACGAAGAAGGCTTCAAGAACAGCTGGCTGTACGACGAGCTGTACAAGAGCCGCAACTTCGGCGCTGCCATTCACAAATGGGGCGCAATCAAGGGTGGCGCGTTCAACTTCATCGACCAGAACATCTTCGGCGGCAAGATTCCCTTCACGCTGCACGACACAAAGCCGGACTACGCGTGCCTCAAGCCGGCCGCCGAGTCGAAGAAGATCGAGTATACGAAGCCGGACGGCAAACTGAGCTTCGACAAGCTCAGCTCGGTGTTCCTCTCCAACACCAACCATGAGGAAGACCAGCCGGTTCACCTCAAGCTGACCGACCCAAGCATCCCGATCGACAAGAACCTGCCGCTGTACGACGAGCCGGCTCAGCGCTACTGCCCGGCAGGCGTCTACGAAGTGGTCAGCAACGACGATGGCAGCAAGCGCTTCCAGATCAATGCGCAGAACTGCGTGCACTGCAAGACCTGCGATATCAAGGACCCGGCGCAGAACATCACCTGGGTCGCGCCGGAAGGTACCGGCGGGCCGAACTACCCCAACATGTAAGACCATCAAAAAAGGCTCCCTCGGGAGCCTTTTTCGATCATGGGTAACGAAACAGCCGGCGCACTACTCAGCGACGCCAATCGGGAAGAACGTCCCGCCACTCCACACACCGAGGTAATCCTTGCCATCTACCTTGCCGGGCACCGCCAGCTCCACAAGCTCATAAAACACATTGCGATGGATCAGTGCCTCGAGGTTGGCACGCACATGCACATATGGCGCCGGCTCCTGCGTTTGCGGGTCGGTGACAACGCGCAAAGGGTGCTCTTCACCAGCCTCGACCTCGTCCTCGACATTGGTGATAAAGCGCAGGCTTTGCGTCTCACCCTCGCCACTGACTTCCAGCCGGACCGCAACGAAAGGCGCATCTTCGACCTGGATACCGACCTTCTCTACCGGTGTCACCAGGAAGTAGTCGTCGCCGTCGCGGCGAATCACCGTGGAAAACAAACGCACCATTGCCGGCCGCCCGATCGGCGAACCCTGATAGTGCCAGGTCCCGTCGCGCGCGATGCGCATGTCCAGATCGCCACAGAACGGAGGGTTCCACAGATGCACCGGCGGCAACCCTTTCTTCTTCCCGCCAGCGGACAGCTGCGCCAGCAGATCCCCAGCCTTGCCTGTATCGGTCATTCGGTCCTCCTCGATTGAATGAGGTAATCGCCTGTTCCCGATACTGCCACATCGCTCAACGTGACAGGCCCAACAACCGACGAGCATAGTCCTGCAGTGGCGGACGCAAGAGTTGCTCCGGCTTTGCATCGTAGATGCCGAGCACGCCGCCACGATTACGAATGCGAGCGGTATCGACCAGATAGCGAGTTCCGGTCTCCACCAGCATCAACTGCACCACGCCGGAATCGACACCAAGGCGATCCAGTGCGCGCTGATCGTTCAGCTCGTCGAAACTGCCGATGCGATCATCAGCCGCGGCAAACCGCAGATACAGCAGATAATGCGCGCCCATTGCCGACGCTTCGGCCATTGCCTCCTCAAGCCCGAGCGGGCCACGGGCTCGACGAACCATTGGGAAGTACTCGACAAAACCGCTGAAGGCCTCTTCGGCCACGACGTTCGGCCGCGGGTATGCGTCTCCGGGCGGCACGAAATGTCCCTGCGCGATATAGATGAATGAGTCCGGCTGCAGGCGCCAGGAGTTGGAACGACGGGTTTCGCTGTGATCCAGAATTCCGGCATCGCGAAGGTGATAACGGGTACCCTCCGCCATGTCGCTGACCTTCATGCAGCCAGAAAGCATGAGCACTGCAAGCAAGCCAGGCACTGCCAGTAACAGAAATCGCATGAAACTCACCTCATAGGGCCGGCGACGAAAAACCGACGATTCGACAGCCAATGCAGCATCCACGCCACTTCCAGCACCGAGGCGAGCCGGTTCAGCTGGATGCTCTCGACTCCCCGCCTGAACGAGGCGGCTACAGGCCTCGCTGCCACTCCTGACGCAACGGGGCGTTACGCGGGTCTTCGATGGCCTCACGCACCCGACGCAGCAGGCCCGGCTTATCGGCACCCAAAATCCCCTTGAGCACCAGATAATTGGATGCGTGATCGCTGCGAAAAACCGTATCGGTCAGCTCCAGATCCTCCAGCAACCACTCCAGCTCGCGAAACAGATCGGCCGGCACCAGCGGCTCGAAATCCTCGAAGGTTTGCCGAAAACGCGCTTCACCCTGCGGAAAACTGACCACCAGCGTGGACAGAAACTCGGGCTGCGCTGCATTCATCAGCCGCGCCGAGTTGCGTGCGTGCTGGCGACTCAGTTGGCGACCGCCAAGCCCGTTGAGAATCATCACCGAGCGTGCGATGCCCGCCGCCCCCAGCTTATCCAGCGCGCTGAGCGTCGATTCGTAGGTCTCACCCTTGTTGACCAGCGCCAGCACCTCATCGTCGCCGGATTCGGCGCCGACATAGGCCATGCCGAGCCCCGCATCCGCCAGTTCCTGCAGCTCGGCAACCGACTTCTTGCGCAGGTTGCGTGGCAGGCAATAGCTCGAGACACGTTGAACTTCGGGCAGGCACTGGCGGATCTGTTCAAGGATTCTCAACAGCCGGTGGGTCGGCAACACCAAGGCGTCACCGTCGGCGAGGAATACGCGTTGCACGATCAACTGCTCGCCGCAACGACGGATCTCGTCGAGCACCTCCGCCTCATCGCGAGCACGAAACTTCTTCTGCGGCGAGGTATACATCTCACAGAAGGTACAGCTGTTCCAGGAACAACCATTGGTCACCGGCAAGATCAGCGAATGCGCCTCGCTGGGCGGCCGAAATACCGGCTCGATGTAGCGGATGGGAAACTCGCTCGCGTTCATTGCGTCCACGCCTGTTCGATCTTCACGCTGCCGCCGATTCAGTCACGCTTGCGCTTGTTGCCCATGCGTACGCCGATATCCATAAGGAACTGGAAGAAGCCGTCCTGATCTTCCAGCACGTTGCTCCAGAACGGCGAGTGGTACAGCGCCACCGCACCATGCACCAGCGCCCAGGCGGCGCAATAGTGGAAATACGGCGGCACGTCTTCCAGCTTGCCTTCGGCAATACGGCCTTTGATCAACTGGGTCAGATGTTCGAAGTTGGAGGCGCGGATGCTGTGCAGCTGCTCGACCATNNTCCTCGAGGCGGTCGAACAGCCGATAGCGCTGCGGGTCGCGCATGCGGAACTCGAAGTAGGCGCGCGAAAGCGCTTCCTTGTCGCGGTCCAGGTCGGGAGAGTGGAGGATCTGGTTCAGGTCGCGCTCGTAGTCCAGCATCAGCCGCAGGTAGATTTCGGCCTTGGACTTGAAGTGCTTGTAGATCGTGCCTTTGCCGATACCGACCGCATCGGCAATCATCTCGACAGTAACGCTGTCCTCTCCCTGGTCGAGAAAAAGCTGCAACGCGGTATCGAGGATTTCCTGTTCGCGGCGACGAAATTCGCGGACCTTACGAGGTTCATTCTGCATAGGAAGGCTGCTTGAGGTGAAAAACGAGGCAGCCATTATGCCTAACCGGTCATGAAATGCACGGGACATCCAACGATGATTCAAATAAATGACGAATTCCCGCAAATAGTCGGTTTGCGATATCTGAACCATGCTGCCGTCGCTCCCTGGCCCAGACGGGCCGCTCGGGCCGTGAGCGCCTTTGCCGAGCAGAATGCAACCTTGGGCGCACGCGACTACCCCGAATGGCTCACAGTGGAACGCAGCCTGCGCCAACGCCTGACGCGACTGCTCAACGCGCCGAGCAGTGCCGATGTGGCGCTGGTCAAGAACACCTCCGAAGCGCTCTCATTCGTCGCCTTCGGGCTGGACTGGAAAAGCGGTGATCAGATCGTGATCAGCGACGAGGAGTTTCCGTCCAATCGGGTGGTCTGGGAGGCATTGCGGCCGCTCGGCGTGGAAGTCATTCAGGTCAGTCTCAAGGGTGTCGATCCCGAGGCTGACCTCCTTGCAGCGTGTGGTCCTCGGGTACGCCTGATGTCGATCAGCGCCGTGCAATATGCGAGCGGCATGCGGTTGGATCTTCCGCGCCTGGGCGAAGACTGCGAGCAACGCGGCGTGCTTCTGTGCATCGATGCAATCCAGCAATTGGGCGCCCTGCCCTTCGATGTCCAGCAGAACCGTTGCGCCTTCGCCATGGCGGATGGTCACAAGTGGATGCTCGGCCCGGAAGGACTCGGTGTTTTCTATTGTCGCAACGACCTACGCGAGCAACTGAAACTGCACGAGTACGGCTGGCACATGCTGGAGCACGCCGGCGACTACGACCGTAGCGACTGGGAGCCCGCACGCAGTGCCAGGCGGTTCGAGTGCGGCAGCCCGAACATGCTGGGGGCAATGGCACTCGAAGCCAGCCTGTCGCTGCTGGAGGAAGTGGGGATGGAGCAAGTCGCCAGATCGCTGGACGAGCGAATCGAATGGCTGACTCACGGGATCAGCAAGCTGAATGGAGTAGAAACCCTCTCGCCAGGCCAAGCGGAGAGACGCTCCGGCATCGTCACGTTCCGCCTCGACGGCTGGCCCAATGCCGCTCTGTTCAAGCGACTCAAGACTGAACAGGTGGTGTGTGCACAACGCGGCGGCGGCATCCGCTTCTCGCCACATTTCTACACGCCAGAGCACGTCATAGACGAAACGCTAGGCCTTTTGCATGACCTGGCTGCGCACTGAAGGCGATCAGCCAGCGAGACTTGTATTCCAAATGCGTTTAAAAATCAGGGAAATCCGCCGGCAAACCCGCGGAGCAGCGTTAATACTTGAGTAACTGGCCGGGCAATCCCCCCACTGCCCAGCCAGATGAGGTCGCTAGGATTGCGATTTCATACTCCTAATGGTCTTGGCCCGGCTTCCCTGGAAACCGGGTTTTTTTTGCTCTCAGATCTGGGGGTGCGCCAGCAAACGAGTCCGCAGCCGGTAGCACAGCCAGAGAAACCCGACCCAGACCGGAATCGCGAACACCGACATGCGGATGCCGGGTAGCCAAAGCATGATGACCAGGATCCCGCTGACGAAGGCCAGGCACAGGTAATTGCTCAGCGGGAACCAGAACGCCTTGAAGCTCGGCTCAACGCCCTGGCGCTGCATGGCGCGACGAAATTTCAGGTGCGCAAGGCTGATCATCGCCCAGTTGATTACCAGCGCAGCCACCGCAAGGGACATCAGCAGTTCGAGCGCGCCCTGCGGAAACAGGTAGTTCACCGCCACGCAGAGCAGGGTTACCAGGGCCGACACGCCCACCGCTAGCACCGGGACACCCCGGGCATTGATCTTCATCAGGCTGCGCGGCGCATCGCCCTGCTCTGCCAGGCCGTACAGCATGCGGCTGTTGCAATACACGCCGCTGTTGTAGACCGAAAGCGCAGCCGTTAGCACGACGAAGTTCAGCAGATGCGCCGCCGTATCGCTGCCGATCAGCGAAAATATCTGCACGAAGGGGCTGCCGCTGTAGGGGTCGCCCGCGGAGCCCAGCGTCTGCAACAGCGCGTCCCAGGGATACAGCGCCAGCAGCACCGTCAGCGCGCCTATGTAGAAGATCAGAATGCGATAGACGACCTGATTGATCGCCTTGGGAATCACGGTTTTTGGCTCCGCCGCTTCTGCCGCCGTGATGCCGACCAGTTCCAGTCCACCGAAGGAGAACATGATGAGCGCCAGCGCCAGCAGCATGCCGCTGAAGCCGTTGGGGAAGAAGCCACCGTGCGTCCACAGGTTGCTGATGCTTGCCTGCTCGCCCCCCTGGCCACTGACCAGCAGGAAAAGCCCGAGCAGGATCATGCCGACAATGGCGGCGACCTTGACGATGGCAAACCAGAACTCGGCCTCACCGAAGGCCTTGACGTCGCTGAGATTGATCAGATTGATCAGCACGAAGAACGCAGCGGCTGTGGCCCAGGCGGGAATATCAGGCCACCAGAACTGTACGTACTTGCCGACCGCCGTCAGCTCGGCCATGCCCACCAGCACGTACAGGACCCAGTAGTTCCAGCCGGAAAGGAACCCCGCATAACCGCCGCCATATTTGTGTGCGAAATGGCTGAACGACCCTGCGACCGGCTCCTCGACGATCATCTCCCCCAGCTGGCGCATGATCAGAAAAGCGATGAAGCCACCGATCGCATAACCCAGGATCATCGACGGGCCGGCACTTCTCAGAACTCCGGCCGAGCCCAGGAACAGTCCCGTTCCGATCGCTCCGCCCAGGGCGATCAGCTGGATATGGCGATTCTTCAGACCACGCTGGAGCGGTCCGGTGTGCAGCGTTTCAGCGGTCATACACCACCTTGTGGATCTTCAGGGCAAGAAAAGCGCCGCTCGTGTCGGCGAGAAAGAAGGCAGCGCACCGGACGTGCTGGAAAGCACCAATCCTGCGCGACGGCGACGTCAGCTGCGCACCCTGGCCAGCGGGAACAGTGTCTTGAAATTGGCAGTGGTTTGCTCAGCCAGCGCCTCGAACGGAACGCCACGCAACTCCGCAACAAACTCGGCGACCTCCCGCACATACTGCGGCAGGTTGGCTTTGCCACGGTGGGGAACCGGCGCCAGATACGGCGAATCGGTTTCGACCAGCAAGCGATCAGCCGGCACTCTGCGAGCCACATCGCGCAGCGCATCGGCATTGCGGAACGTGACGATCCCCGACAGCGAGATATAGAAACCGAGATCAAGCGCAGCCTTGGCCATGTCCCAGTCCTCGGTAAAGCAATGCAATACACCCGCCTGCGGCAGCGCCGCTTCACGCAGCAGATCTAGCGTATCGGCGCGGGCAGCCCGGGTGTGCACGATGACCGGTTTGCCGGTCAGCCTGGCTGCTTCAAGATGCAGCCGGAAGGACTGCTGCTGCATCTGCGCAGCTTCGGGCTCGTAGTGGTAATCCAGACCGGTTTCACCAATGGCAACCACATGCGGGTGCTGGAGCTCGCCAAGCAACCAGTCCAGCACCGGCTGGCTCGTCGGCTCGAGATCCAGAGGATGAACACCGATCGAGCAATCCACGTCGGCATAGCGCTCGGACAGCGATCTGACCACCGCTGCGTTGTCGGCGCTAACGCCGATGCAGAGGAAATGCCCGACACCGCGCGAGCGCGCAGCGTCCAACGCGGCATCCAGTGAACCGTCATGTGCGGTCAGGTCGAGTCGGTCAAGGTGACAGTGGGAATCTACCAGCATGAAATGCACTACTTGCTATCGCGAAAAAGGGGCGATTGTAGAGCAAATGGCCGGTTGTCAGGAAAGGCCAACGAAAACCCTGCCGTCTGGCGAGGGATGGCGTTCAGTGACTCAGAGCGTTACATCGTGTGGGTCGGACGGTCGGATTTGAGCGCACCGGCCAGATAGGTTTCGATCTTGTTGCGTGCAGTACTGTCGCCTTCGTTGAACTGCACGCCAATTCCCGCGGCGCGACTGCCCTGGGCACCCTTTGGGGTGATCCAGACGACCTTGCCGGCGACGGGAATCTTTTCCGGCTCGTCCATCAGGTTGAGCAGCATGAACACTTCGTCGCCAAGCTTGTAGCTCTTGTTGGTCGGGATGAACAGACCACCATGCTTGATGAAGGGCATGAACGCGGCATAGAGCACCGACTTGTCCTTGATGGTCAGGGACAGGATGCCATTACGCGGACCAAGATTTGCTGGCAGGCTCATGCGGTGTTCCTAACGAAAATTCCAGTCGATTCTAGCCCGCGCCGGGCAGCGTTGCCCACTGCACCAGCAGCGCTTCGAGAAGCAACACACGGTTGAGGTTGGCTTTGCCTAGCACTTTTTGCCGATGTTCGAGCAGCCAGTCCTGCAGCGCCATCACTTTGTGTTGCGCTGACTTCTGCGCAAGGTACTGCAACACCTTCTGCATATCGGCTGCACCGAGCTCAGCATCATCACCGGCCATCTGATACCGCAGGATCAGATGCGTCCACTCGCAAAACCAGTCGAACAGCAGGATCAGCGGCAGCGCATTCCAGCCCTCAGCCAGCTGACTGGGTGACTGTTGCTGCTTGAGCAGCTTCTTCACGCTGTCGACAACCTGCGCGCGCAAGTCCAGTACTTTCTGCTCATGCAACTTCAAGGCGGCCAGAGGTGACCCCGCCGCCAGTGTCAGTAGCTGCTCACGCAGCTCCGCTGC
Organism: Pseudomonas sp.; assembly: GCA_003488145.1. Taxonomy (GTDB): domain Bacteria; phylum Pseudomonadota; class Gammaproteobacteria; order Pseudomonadales; family Pseudomonadaceae; genus Stutzerimonas. The sequence goes on along the minus strand of DNMQ01000353.1, from coordinate 4,906 downwards.
CAGCTCGGGGAGCTGCCCAGCCAGCCAGTCGAGACTCTGTTGCCGTCCCGGCAGAGGGCAGGCCTGCTGCACGCAACGGCTCTTGATGGTCGGCAACAGGCGACTCGGCTGGTGGCTGATGAGCAGCAGTACCGTATCACCGGAGGGCTCCTCAAGGCTCTTGAGCAATGCGTTGGCCGCATTGAGATTCATCGCCTCAGCGGGCTCCAGCAGTATCACCTTGCGCCCACCCAGCTGCGCCGTCTGGGTAACGAAACCGACCAGATCGCGGACCTGATCGACCCGAATGGCCTTGTCGACTTCCTCGGGCTCGAGGACGTAGTGATCCGGATGGGTCTGTGCGGCAAGCAGCTGGCAGGCCTTGCATTCGCCGCAGGCGCGGGCCTNNGATCACGCACCTGGTCGACCCGTATGGCCTTGTCGACCTCTTCCGGCTCGAGTATGTAATGGTCCGGGTGCGTATGTGCAGCCAACAGCTGACAAGCCTTGCATTCACCACAGGCCGTGGCGTTCACGGGCCGCTGGCAAAGCAGCAGCGCCATCAATTGCTCGGCGAGCTGCCGCTTGCCGATGCCGCCAGGACCGTGCAGCAGGTAAGCGTGAGCATGCTGCGTACGACCTGCCAGCTGCCGCCAGAGCTCCGCCTGCCAGGGGAGGACGTCAGCCATCGAGGCGCCCCATCAGGTCGGGAATCAGGGCCTGTACATCCTGCTGCACGACATTCAATGGCTGCCCTGCATCGATGATTCGATAACGCGACGGCGCAGCCTTGGCGCGCTCCAGATAGGCGCGCCGTACCGATTCGAAGAAGCGGAGGCCTTCCTGTTCGAAGCGATCCAGACGACCGCGCGCCGCAGCACGGGCCAGCCCCACCTCGACCGGCAGATCGAAGATCAAGGTCAGATCAGGTCGCAGCTCGCCCTGCACGAAGACTTCCAGCTGGGCGATCCGCTCGATAGAAAGCCCTCGACCCCCGCCNNTAGGCATAGGTGGCATCGGTGAAACGATCGCAGAGCACCACCGCCCCGCGCTCCAGTGCCGGACGTATGACCTGCGCGAGATGCTGAGCACGTGCGGCGAAGACCAGCAGCAACTCGGTATCCACCGCCATCGGCTCGTCGGCCGGGGTGAGAAGCAGCTCGCGGATACGCTCGGCCAGCGGCGTCCCGCCGGGCTCACGGGTCAGCACGACATCCACGCCACATGCGCGCAGGCGCTCGGCGAGATATTCACGATTGGTGCTCTTCCCGGCCCCTTCAGGGCCTTCGAGGGTCACGAAGAGTCCTTTCATTGTACGCTTCCGTTGTCCGCCGGTGCCTGCCGTGGCGGCGGGCTGGAGCGGTAGTCGGCGCGGCGCTTGAGCTGATACTCGCGCACCGCACGGTTGTGCTGATTGAGCGTATCGCTGAAAACATGGCTGCCATCGCCACGGGCGACGAAGTAGAGACTGGTGCCATCCGCCGGATTCAGCGCGGCGTGGATCGCCTCGCGCCCGACCATCGCGATCGGGGTCGGCGGCAGGCCGGCATTGGTGTAGGTATTGTAGGGTGTCGGCGTGCGCAGATCGGTGCGGGTGATCCGGCCCTTGTACTTCTCACCCATGCCGTAGATAACGGTTGGGTCGGTCTGCAGCAGCATGCCCCGCGCCAGCCTGCGCACAAAGACGCCGGCAATCTCTCCACGCTCACCGGGCACGCCGGTTTCCTTCTCGATGATCGAGGCCATGATCAGCGCCTGATAGGCGTCCTTGTAAGGCAGGCCTTCGGCGCGCTGCTGCCACTCCTCCTCGAGGACCTGCTCCAGCCGGGCGTAGGCACGGCGCAAGAGGTCTGCATCGGATGTGCCGCGGGTGAAACGATAGGTATCTGGGAAGAAGCGCCCTTCCGGGTGCTGGCCAGATGCACCTATGCGCGACATGATTTCGGCATCAGTCAAACCATCCAGGGTTTGCTCCAGCTTGGGCTGATTTTGCAGGGCGCTACGCAACTGGCGGAAATTCCAGCCCTCGACCAGGGTCAGGCTGTATTGCACCACTTCGCCACGCTGCCAAAGCCCAATCATGTCCCGCGCCGTCATAGTGGGGGACAGGCGATACTCGCCGGTATGCAAGCTCTGCCCGGACAGGTTCAAACGCCAATACAAACGCAACCAGAAGGCATCCTCCAGTACGCCTTCGGCCTCCAATCGCTGAAGCACGCCACTGGGCGTATCGCCCGGACGCACGTCGAGCAGCAGGGCCTCGTCGGGAACGGCCAGAGGCTGCTCGAGCGCAGCATGCTGTTTCCAGGTGAACAGCCCGAGCGCAATCGCCGCCAACAGCAACACTGTCAGCAGCAGAACAAGAATTTTACGGATCACGAATCACTCAACAGGTCGGCGACAACGGACTGCAGTTTACGGGTCAGCGGACCGACGGGCCAGACGCACTCGGCCAAAGCTGTCACGGGCCAGATGCCGTAAAGGCTGTTGCAGAGGAATACCTCATCGGCCTGCACAAGCTCGGCATAGCTGATGTCGTCGATCACGACCGGGAGCCCGTGCTGTGCTGCGCGCGCAATGATCTCCGCACGCATGACCCCAGCGACTCCGCAACGAGTCAGCGGCGCGGTACGCAGTTTGCCGGCTTCCACGATGAACAGATTGCTGAAAACGCCCTCCACCACCCGGCCGGACATATCGCGCATCAACCCTTCCGCGTAGACCGGATCATGCCACTCGGCACGCGCCAACACCTGTTCCAGGCGATTCAGATGCTTGATGCCGGCGAGTCGCGGTTGCTCGGCAAGCCGGGTCTCGCACGGAAATAGCCTGATGCCGGTTTCAGCATGCTGTGGCGGATAAGCTGGAGAGGACGAGCCTAACAGCAGACGCTGCGGCTGACACGGCTGTGGCGTTGCATAACCACGCTGTCCGGCGCCACGCGTGACGATGAGCTTGGCGACGCCCTGCCCCAGTGCCCGGCAGAAGCGCATCAGCTCATTGCGCAGCAGATTTGCATCAACGGGAATGGCAAGGCGCTCACAGCCATCTTGCAGCCGCTGCAGATGGCGTTCAACCAACCGCGCCTGGCCACCTGCGACGCGAATAGTCTCGAACAGCCCATCGCCGTAGGCCAGTCCTCGATCATGAATGGGCAGCCCATCACAGGGCTCCCCGTTCAGCCAGCTCAATGTCACTCGGCGAACCGGCGGAATACCAGCGAACCGTTGGTTCCGCCAAAACCGAACGAGTTGGACACCGCCACTTCGATCGGTCGGGGCTTGGCCTCGTGCGGAACGAAATCGAGGTCGCAGCCTTCATCCGGCTCATGCAGATTGATGGTCGGCGGCGCGACCTGATCACGAATAGCCAGAACACTGAAGATCGCTTCCACCGCACCGGCAGCACCCAGCAGGTGGCCGACCATGGATTTGGTGGAACTGACCGACAGCTCATAGGCGTGATCACCAAATACGCTGCGAATAGCAGCAGCCTCGGCCTTGTCACCTGCGGGAGTCGAGGTGCCGTGTGCATTGATGTAATGCACCTGATCGACATTCAACTGGGAGTCCTTCAGCGCATTGCGGATGCAGCGCGCAGCACCGGCGCCGTCGTCGGGTGGCGAGGTCATGTGGTACGCATCGGCGCTCATGCCGAAACCGATCAGTTCGGCGTAGATGTGCGCCCCCCGGGCCTTGGCATGCTCCAGCTCCTCCAGCACCAGCGCACCGGCACCATCGGAGAGGACGAAACCGTCGCGCCCCTTGTCCCAGGGCCGGCTCGCAGCCGCCGGGTCATCGTTGCGGGTGGACAGTGCGCGTGCTGCCGCAAAGCCTCCGATACCAAGCCCACTGGCAGCCATCTCGGAACCGCCGGCCACCATGACATCCGCCTCGCCATAGGCGATGTTGCGGGCGGCCATGCCAATGCAGTGGGTGCCCGTGGTACAGGCGGTAGCGATCGCATAGTTGGGGCCCTGCAATCCCAGATGGATCGACAGGAAACCAGACACCATGTTGATGATGGAGCCCGGCACGAAGAAGGGAGATATACGCCGCGGACCTTGCTCGATAAGTGCCTTGCAGCTGTTTTCGATATTGGTCAGGCCGCCGATACCGGACCCCATCGCGACGCCGATGCGCTCCCGATTGGCGTCAGTGACCTCCAGCCCGGAATCACGCACCGCCTGGAAACTCGCGGCAAGGCCGTACTGAATGAAGAGGTCGAGCTTGCGTGCCTCTTTTGCCGGCAGATACTGCTCGACATCGAAGCTTTTGATCGACCCGCCAAAACGAGTGGAATAGGCAGAAAGATCCATGTGCTCGATCAGGCCGATACCACTGCGGCCGGCGAGAATTCCCTGCCAGCTGCTTGGCACATCGTTACCCAGTGGCGATAGCATGCCCATCCCGGTGACCACGACGCGTCTACGCGACACAGCAATTACTCCTATACCTAAACGTACTTGGCTCGGTTCCCGCCAAGACAGGAACCATCCCCGGTTGGGTGCAATGGAGCCCCCGCGACCTGGATGAATCCCTCTCAAAGAAAAGCCGCACTACCTCGTTCAAAGGCAGTGCGGCTGTTCCTGTTTCTGAAGCAGATTACAACTTACTGCGCGTGCGCGTTGATGTAATCGATGGCTTCCTGAACGGTGGTGATCTTCTCAGCTTGCTCGTCCGGGATCTCGGTCTCGAATTCCTCTTCCAGAGCCATCACCAGCTCAACGGTGTCAAGAGAGTCGGCACCCAGGTCTTCGACGAAGGAAGCGCTGTTGGTTACTTCCTCTTCTTTAACGCCAAGTTGCTCGGCAACGATTTTCTTGACGCGTTCTTCGATGGTGCTCATACCTTGTTTTCACTCCTATGGAAAAATCAGGCAGCTGGTGTGCGCGGTAGTGTATAGAAAGCGTTTTCCGCATTTCAAG
>DNMQ01000354.1 GCA_003488145.1 Pseudomonas sp. | reverse complement strand
CAACTCGTCGTGGCTTACCGGGGACTGGCCCGCATATACCTGCGGCTTGATGCGCTGGAAAGCGGGCAGCATCTCCACGTCCGGCCTGCTGGAGCGCGTGAGGGTATAGCCCGCCGGCGCACCATGATTATCCTTGATCCCGGCGATGACGAAGCCCACTTCGCCAGCGTTGAGATCGGCGGTGGCGGTGGGCTTGGGCGTGAAGACACCTACGCTGTCCACCTGATGCACCTTGCCGGTGGACTTCACCAGCACCTTGTCGCCCTTCTTGATGCGACCGTGGCGTACCCGCACCAGCGACACCACACCCAGGTAGTTGTCGAACCAGGAGTCGATGATCAGCGCCTGCAGCGGCGCCTCGATATCACCGGTGGGCGGAGGAATCACTGCGACCAGACGCTCGAGCACCTCGTCGACGCCCATTCCGCTCTTGGCACTGCAGGCAACCGCATCGGTGGCATCAATGCCGATGATGTGCTCGATCTCTTCCTTGACGCGCTCGGGTTCTGCCTGCGGCAGGTCCATCTTGTTGAGCACCGGCATGACCTCGAGGCCCTGCTCGATGGCGGTGTAGCAGTTGGCAACCGACTGTGCCTCCACCCCCTGACCGGCATCCACCACCAGCAACGCGCCCTCGCACGCGGCCAGCGAGCGGCTGACTTCATAGGTGAAGTCGACGTGGCCGGGCGTATCGATGAAATTCAACTGGTAGGTCTTGCCGTCGCGCGCGGTGTAATAAAGCGTGACGCTGTGGGCTTTGATGGTGATGCCGCGCTCGCGCTCCAGATCCATCGAATCCAGCACCTGGGCTTCCATTTCACGCTCGGTCAGACCACCACACATCTGGATAAAACGGTCTGCCAGGGTCGACTTGCCGTGATCGATATGGGCGATGATGGAAAAATTGCGGATATGACTCAGGTCACTCACAGCTCAACACTCGGAATAGTCGCGGGCCGATTGCCCGCCGAAAATAGCCGCGAAGTGTAACTGATCAACCCTTGCAGTGCCACGCACAAGCCATCCGCAGCTGATGAGCAACGCAACGGACGTACTGTTACGTCTTGAAAATGAAAAAGGGCGGTAATAACCGCCCTTCCAGATTCACCAGCCAGCGTCTTATTCAGCGAGTTTGAAAGTAATGAAACTCGCACGCCCCTGACGCAGAACTCGCATCGAAACGGATCGATTCTTCGGCAATTGCTCAGCCACTCGGGCAAATGTTGCCGCCGAATTGATCGCCTGATTATTCAGATGGGTGATGACATCGCCCGGGCGCAGCCCAATCATCGCAGCCGGCCCGTTGAGAATCTCAGTGATCACCACACCGCCCGGTAAATCCAGGCTCTTCTTCTGCTCATCGGTCAGCTCAGTGACTTTAACACCCAGGCGGTTATCGCTGCGTTCCTGGCCCCCACCAGAGGCTGCCACGGCTTCGCCCTCTTCCGGCATGGCGCCGATCTGGACGTCGAGCATCTTGCGATCACCGTCGCGCACCACTTCCATTCGTGCAGTGCTGCCAGGCTTGAGTGCTCCGACCAGATGAGGCAGATCAGCAGACATGACAATCGGCTTGTCGTTGAGGCTCAGAATCACATCACCGACACGCAAACCACCGCGCGCTGCCGGACCGCCATCCATAACCTGAGCCACCAGGGCGCCCGCTGGACGCTCAAGACCAAAGGACTCAGCCAGGTCCTTGTTGACTTCCTGGATCACCACGCCAAGCCAGCCCCGACTCACCTTGCCTTCGGTTCGCAGCTGATTGGCAACATCCATTGCCACATCGATCGGGATGGCGAAGGACAGCCCCATGAAGCCACCGGAGCGCGTGAATATCTGCGAGTTGATGCCAATCACCTCACCGTCGAGGTTAAACAGCGGACCACCTGAATTACCCGGGTTGATTGCCACGTCGGTCTGAATGAACGGCACGTAGCTCTCATTGGGCAAGCTGCGGCCAGTCGCACTGACAATACCGGCGGTCACCGTATGATCGAAACCAAACGGCGAGCCAATGGCGAGCACCCACTCCCCTGCTTTCAGCTCATCAGAACGGCCAATCTTGACGGTCGGTAGCCCCTTGCCCTCGACCTTCAGCACCGCCACGTCGGAGCGCGGATCGGCACCGATAAGCTTGGCTTCCAACTCGCTTCGATCCGGCAGACGAACGATGATTTCGTCGGCATCGGCGACCACGTGATTGTTGGTCAGGACATAACCGTCTTCGGAAATGATGAAACCCGAACCGAGCGACTGCGCTTCACGCTGCTGGCCGCGACCCGGGGCGCCCGGCATCTGTGGGATGCTGTGTTCGAAGAACTCGCGAAAAATCGGCGGCAGCCCTTCGAGTTCCGGCATCTGTGCAGTCGCACCGCGGCTCTGCACCTTCTGCTTGGTGCTGATATTGACTACCGCTGGCGAGGCACTTTCGACCAGCGGCGTGAAATCAGGCAATTCCGCCTGGGCAACGACAGCATGGCCCAGCAATGCCAGGCCCGCCACGAAGGCGAAGCAGCTGTTTCGATTGAACATGACTACAAGTCTCCCCACTGACAAAACAAGGAAGCTCAGGGACTCGCAGGCCCCGCGAGCATGGCGCGCAAAACCACCGGCTGCAGATTCGGGTCAGCTGCGGTACGGCGGCTTCGCATACGCACGAATAGCCAGGAAATGAAGAAGCCCCCGAGACCTGCCAGAATAACGATCGGCTCACGCGTCGACAGCTGAGCGGCCAGCGAAGCGGCCGCCATCAGTACGATAAGAGGGAGAAGATAGACAAGGACGGCACCGCGCAGCAACACGTCCTCGCGGATGCCCACAACGACACCGTCACCGACTTGCAGGTGGAGATCGCAGAGCGCCCTGATGAGGCCGCGCTGTTCGCGAACACCGAGGGTATCCATCAAGCCTTGGCCACAGCCACTCTTCGCGGAACAGCCAGAGCAGGTAGTTTTGCGCCGAGTCTCGACCCATACAGCGCCGACATCCAGCGCGACTACCCGCCCAAGCTCTTCGATCATCGTTGTGCCTGTTCCGAACTGGCTCGCATGGACAGGGCAACCCGCTCAGCCGTACCAAGTGGAATCTCGCCCACCACGGTCACCATGACATCGCCATCCGCAGTACTGATGCGCTTAGAGACCGCGACGGTAGGCCCCATCTGGCTTCGCGCGTCCTCAACCAAGGCGCCGCGCAGCGGCTCCAGAAACACGGAAAACTTCGCTAGGCCATCACCGTAGGACAACCAGGAAACAGTTTCGGAAGAGGCGGGACTAGGTCGTTCGTTGGCATCCAAAAGCGTGAAGCCGGAAGGCAACCAGTCGGAGCGCCAGGGCGATGTAGGATTCGCCTCGCGCCGGTTCACGGTCACTGGATTGCAATCGGCGCCGGGCTTCAGTTGCTCGGCAGATACACTGCCAGCCGTGAACTGGGTGAATTGGAAACGCTCGAGCAGCTGCCCTTTCTCGTTCAGCATCAGCGACTTGAGGGGCAATGCGGTATCTTGGTCGAGATGCAGTTCGAAGCCGTAACGGTGCTGATCCTTCGGCACGACAGCCAGCGCCACGGCAGGGCGGCCAGCAACTCTTGAATCCCCGATCTCACGGAATTCGTACCACTCGGAGAGTGCTTTCGGATCAAGACGCTGCCCGTGCCAGGCTTGCGCTTCACGCACTTGCGCCGCGAGGTCATCGGTAGCGCATTGCATCTGACCATCTACCAGCAGAACTTCAGCCGGAGCTCCATCAAGCTGAAGCAATCGCTCCTGCACTTGACCTTCTTCGACCTGCTGCCAAACGGCATGACTGGAAAAGCTGCCATTGCGTTCGTAAACGAACGTACCGGTATAACTCTGTTTCTGCTCTGCCGCCGCAAGTCGCTCCATCCAGGACTCGGCATCAGCAGCAAGGGCC
>DNMQ01000355.1 GCA_003488145.1 Pseudomonas sp. | reverse complement strand
CCGGGCGAGAAGATCGGCCTGGTCGGGCCGTCGGGTGCGGGCAAGTCGACGCTGGTCAACCTGCTGCTGCGCCTCTACGACCTGGAGAGCGGGCGCATCCTCATCGACGGGCAGAACGTCGCCGAGGTCAGCCAGGAGAGCCTGCGCGCCAATATCGGCGTGGTTACCCAGGACACCTCGCTGCTGCACCGTTCCATCCGCGACAACCTGCGCTACGGCAAGCCCGACGCCACGGAAGAAGAACTCTGGGCCGCGGCACGCAAGGCCCGCGCGGACGCGTTCATAGAGACCCTGGACGACAGCCAGGGCGGCCTGGGCTTCGAGGCGATGGTGGGCGAGCGCGGCGTGAAGCTCTCCGGCGGGCAACGGCAACGCATCGCCATCGCCCGGGTGCTGCTCAAGGATGCGCCGATTCTGGTGCTCGACGAAGCCACCTCGGCGCTGGATTCGGAGGTCGAGGCGGCGATTCAGGAGAGCCTGGATACCCTGATGGAGGGCAAGACGGTGATCGCCATCGCGCACCGGCTGTCGACCATCGCGCGTATGGATCGGCTGGTAGTGATCGATGGCGGCCAGGTGATCGAGACCGGCACCCACGCCGAGCTGATCGCCCGCGGCGGGCTCTATGCGCGGCTGTGGCAGCACCAGACGGGTGGGTTCGTCGGGGTGGATTGATTCGAACGGGCAAGCTAGGGGTTTTTCGTCCACTCTGCTTGTCGGCCTGTTGGAACGCGCGGCGCGGCAGCGCTGAGCTATCCCGCCGTGTTCTCAATAACCAGGGGCGGGTTGGGCAAGCCTGAATCCAGTCGAGTGCAGAGGTGCATATGAACATTTTCCTGACATCCTCCTTTGCCGAGGTCGTGGACTTGTTTGTCAGGTTCACCGGAGGCGAGTGCCGCGGCAGGACGGTTACGCTGATTCCTACGGCGAGCCTTGCCGAGGAGGTCAATTCCTACCTTGTTGCGGCCAGGGAGGCGCTTGTCGAAGCCGGTCTGGTGATCGATGAACTCGAAGTTTCAACCGCACCTCAGGACGAGATCGTCAGCAAGCTCGAACGTGGCGATTACATCTATGTGTCAGGCGGCAACACCTTCTTTCTGCTGCAGGAGCTGAAGCGCACAGGCGCGGACAGGTTGATCGCGGAACAGGTCAGGGCCGGGAAGTGCTATATCGGCGAATCCGCCGGTTCCGCGATACTCGCCCCGAGCATTGACTATATTCGGGCGCTGGACGACGTCACTGCCGCGCCTGATCTGGAGTCCTACACCGCACTGGGGCTGGTCGATTTCTACCCGCTGCCGCATTACCGAAATGCGCCGTTCGACGAGGCCGTCGAGCAGGTGCTGAAAGAGCACGGGCAGGTGTTGGCGCTTCGCCCATTCAGCAATAACCAGGCGATCGTCGTGTCGGGCGGTCACGCTGAAATCCAAACGAGCGGCGAACGAGGCTAACGCCAGCTTCAAGGCCTGCCTGCTCTGCCAAGCCTCTATCAATTACCAAATGCCCTTGCCGCCGCTACCTCTGGAGCAGTGGCATGGGCGGGCCTGAGCAACGCGCACGGCGCATTCCGGTTCGTCGTCGCGCCACCTGAACCCTCATACACTGCGCCCACTCGTACCTCTAGCGCAGTCATTCACCTGAGAGGGAGCCCGCCATGAGCGATAGACAAGCCAGCGTCCGCCACGATGCCGCGCAGCAGCGCTATGAGTTGCTGGTCGACGACCAGCCGCTCGGCTTTGCCGAGTACAACGAGCAGGGCGAGCGGATGGTCTTTACCCATACCGAGGTCGACCCCAGCCTGTCCGGGCAGGGGCTGGGCAGTGTGCTGGCCAAGGGCGCGCTGGAGGATGCGCGGCGCCGCGGCAAGCGGGTGGTGCCGCAGTGCGAGTTCATCGCCAGCTACATCGAGCGCCACGAGGAATGGCAGGACCTGGTCGATCCGGCCTGAGCGCTTCGCCTTTCCCGGCGGGATTTATTGCCGGAGCCGACGCTCTTATCTGAGTGATCGCTGCCGCTGCGCCGGCACGGCATCGCACCAGCAGCTGGTTTCGTCAGAGGGCAATCGCGTGGATGGTCGAGAGTTTGTCTAGGCGCATTTCAAGCTCAATGCCGAGCAGCGCCTACGTGGCTTCAACTTCTTCGTGGTGCTGGCGATCTTCGCCGATGGCGGTGTGCTGGCGGCGCTGCAGCGCGGCTTCTCGCCCGGGCTGCTGATTCTGCTCGGTGCCTTTACCGTCTTGCTGGCGCAGGTGTTCTGGCTGGTGGATGCACGCAGCCGGCAGCTGCTGGAACTGACCATCACGGCGCTGAAGGAGATGGAAGCCGAGTATCCCGAGAGTTACCGGCTGTTCGCCGCCGATGCGCTGGGGCAGAGCCGGGTGATCAGCTACACCTTCGCCATTCGCGCGCTGTTGCTGGCGCAGATGGGCTTTGGCCTTGGCGTGTTCGCTTACGGGCTCTACCAGTGGTGAGTACCGCGAGCGTGTCATCCGTCGCTGGCTGCGCTGCGCAGCCGAACGCTGGCGGCGGGCGCCCGGTCGGTATTGGTAACCACCGGGAGATCTGACGATGTCGACTTCGAGCAATCTGTTATGGGCCGCCCTGGCGATCGGGGCGGTGACGGGCATGCGCAGCATGCTGGCGCCGACGCTGGTCAGCCGGGCGTTGAGCGAGCGCGATGATCTCGCCGGGGCGGGGGAGGCCGCGCAACTGCTGACGTCGGACACCGCGCAGACCTTTCTACCAACGCTCGCGGCCAGCGAGATGATCGGCGACAAGATGCCCTTTGCGCCGGATCGCACCATCGTGCCGTCGATGATGTTTCGTGCGCTGTCCGGCGGCGTCAGCGCGGCGGCGTTGGCGGGTGTCCGTCGCGAGCCGGTGCTGGTGCCGGCGTTGCTCGGTGCGACGGCGGCGCTGGTCGCATCCAGGGTCGGGCTGAGCCTGCGCAAGCCCTATCAGCCCCGGCCGCTGGTCAATGCGGCGCTGGGTGCGGTGGAGGAATGTCTGGCGTTGGTGATTGGCCGAGCCGGGCTGCGGCGGGCGTTGGGCGCGGAGCGGCACGGGCGCTAGACGCCGTGAACTCCTCGCGTTTCGTGGTGCGGTGATGCAGGCGCGTGGAAAAGGCGTTGCCGTTTTCCACCCTGCGCGGGTTGCCCTCGGGACCCGTCAGTCCTGGCTGATCTCGGTCTTGTGCGGATTGCTCTGCAGCAAGCGCGCGTGGGCTTCTGGGTAGCGGTAGGCGAAGGTGGCGTGTTGCGCGGCCACTTCGGCCTGCATGGCTTCGCGCTCATGGGCCGGCAGCTTGGCCAGGTATTTCTGGGTGATGGCGTATTTGGCGGCCATCAGCTCGTCATGGGCTTCGCGCAGCTCCACTTCGTACGCCTTGGCGCGACGCTCGCGCAGGGCCGCCTGGTCGGTGTGCATGTTGCCGCCTTCATGCAGGACGAAGGCGCTCTTCGAGTCGCCTTCCGTCTGCTCCATGGCCGGCTGTGCAGCCCAGACACTCGAAGCGGCAAGGCAGAGCATCAGGCAGGACGAGACGGTTCTCAGCGTAGGCATGGCGTGGTCCTCTGCATGCTTGGCAGCGCTCAGGCCGCCTTGAGCGCCAGAATACGCCAGGTGCATCCAGCACTCAGCAGTCCGGCCCTGCGCCAATCGTCGCAGCAGGCTTAGGCCGTGATGGATTGCGCGTCGTCAGGGTGCGGCCGCCCGGCCGGGGCATGACATAAAACGGGCCGCGTGATGCGGCCCGTGGTACTGCGCAGCAGCGGTCAGCTCGGCCGCTGGATCACGCAGATACGGTCGCGGCAGAGGCCGGCGTCACGGGTGCCGACGCCGGGTGCCACTTCCGGCGTGTCCGGGCTGCTGCCGTGGCCGGTCGCGCCGGCACCGGTGGGTGCCGTGGTGGCGGTGGTGTCCGGGTAGTCGGTGCCGGCGCGCTTGGCCGCGCCGCCGATGTCATAGCGACCGGTGTCGGCCGAGCTGCGGTCGTTGTAATCGGTCGGGTCGGCGCCGGGCGCGGTTGTATTGCCGATGTGGGCACCGTCGCCGGTGTGCGCGCCACTCAGAGGGTGGTCGCTGCGAGCGGTTGCCGTGCCGGTTGCGCTGAAGTGCTTGTCGAGGTGGCTGTCGCCGCCGGTGGCGCCAGCATAGGGGCTGCTCGGGCCTGGATAGCCTTCGACTGTGCCGCTGCCGCCGCGCTCGTTGATGTCGATGGCACCGTTGTATTCCAGGGCATCGCGCGCCTTGGCCAGCTGATCTTCATCGTCGACATCCACAGCGATCACCAGCGCACCGCGGCGTACGGCATCTGGATAGGCGGTGGCGTAGTGGCGGTGCGTTTCGTGCGGTTCATTGCCGAACAGCGATTTGAAGAAGTGCGTGACCTTGGATTCGTGATGCGTACGATCCACCGGGACGTCGGGAGTGGTGGTGTAGGGCGCATCGTAGGCATGGATATCGGCGCTCTCGGCACCAATGGCGTGAATCTGTTCGCGCGCTATGCCCCGCGACATCAGGTCGCCGCGAGTGCGGTTGGCGTCGGTCAGCGTTGCGAACGCTGCTACCAGTGTATGTCTCATGATCCACCTCACGTTGTGTTGAACAACCGGGATGTGAGCGCTGCGCGTGTCGCGATGATGGCGGCCCGAGTGCTGGCGAGGCCGCGCCGGTCGCGGGTTTCGCGGCGCTCATAGACATTGGGTCGGAGCGCATCGGCATAGTTCAGCGTGGAGGATCAGCGGTCGGAGGAGGGCAGTGCAGTCGCTGCGCGGAGGACTGCGCGGCGATGAGGGAGCTTTGAAGCAGGCCCCCTCGGCAGACGGGGCCGGGCAGCCTGCCAGGGCAAGATGGCGGGCGGTGGAAAGGCTTCGCGCCTTCCACCGCCCGCTCGGGTTGCGGTTCAGTCCAGGTCAGCAGCGCTGTGGCGCTCGGGTGCCTGCTCGGATTCCTCGCCCCAGGTGCGATTGACCTTGCGCCCGCGGATCACGGCCGGGCGCTCGGCGACCTCCGCGGCCCAGCGCTGGACGTGCTTGTAGTCCTGCACGGAAAGGAATTCGCCAGCGTCGTACAGCTCGCCCCGCGCGAGCACGCCGTACCAGGGCCAGATCGCCATGTCGGCGATGCTGTAGTCGTCACCGGCCACGTAGCGGTTCTCCGCCAACTGGCGGTCGAGCACGTCGAGCTGGCGCTTGACCTCCATGGCGTAGCGGTTGATCGGGTACTCGTACTTCTCCGGCGCGTAGGCATAGAAATGGCCGAAGCCGCCGCCGAGGAAGGGCGCCGAACCCATCTGCCAGAACAGCCAGTTCAGCGTCTCGGTACGCGCACGGATTTCCGTGGGCAGGAAGGCACCGAACTTCTCCGCCAGGTAGACCAGGATCGAGCCGGACTCGAACACCCGTAGCGGCTTGCCGTCGACGCTGTGATCGGCCAGCGCGGGGATCTTCGAGTTGGGATTGATCTCGACGAAGCCGCTNNCCGATGTTGATCAGCCAGGCGTCGTACTCGGCGCCGCTGTGGCCGGCGGCGAGCAGCTCTTCGAGCATGATCGAGACCTTCACGCCATTGGGCGTGGCCAACGAGTAGAGCTGCAACGGATGTTTGCCCACCGGCAAGGCCTTCTCCTGCCGCGCACCGGCGGTCGGGGCATTGATGCTGGCGAACTTGCCGCCCGAGGGCGCGTCGTGGGTCCAGATCTTCGGCGGGACGTAAGGGGTATCAGACATGAACAATCTCCTCGGTGGCTCTGGGGATGTGCAGGGCATGCTACGCGCTCGCACGATGCGGTCGAAATCAAGCCGGTCGATATTGGTCATCGATGGGCGATGGTTTGTTCTGCGAGGGTTTTTTTGAGATGAACTAGAAATTTTTTTCCCGATCGGTAAAAAATCCAGTGCACCGGCCAGCAGTGGAGAGTATTTTCCCTATTGGGAAAAAAGCGGAAGTGAGCTGTTGCCGAAGGACAAATTGTACGGAACGGGAAAATGGGTGGACCTACCGCATTTATATCAATGGCCGAGCTGGGCAAGATGATCCAGCGCACCCGCAAGGGGCAGGGGCTGCGTCTGGTGGACGCTGCCGGCCTGTGTGGCGTGAGCGTGCGCTTTCTGAGCGAGCTGGAAAATGGCCGCGAGAGCTGTTCGTTCGGACGGGTGCTGAACGTGTGTCATACGCTTGGCATCGAGCTGTTGGCGGCTAGACGTGACGGGAGCGACCTGTGAGCGGACTGCTCGGCGTCTACCGGGGTGATTGCCGTATCGGTGAGCTTTGGCTGGGTGACGATGGCCGCAGCATGGGTTTTCGTTATAGCGAAGCAGCGCGGTTTGCAATCTCCAATAGCTTGCCGCTTGCAACCGGTATGTTTGCGCCAACGCTCGGCACGGCACACAACTGGTTTGCCAATCTGCTTCCCGAAGAAGCTTCGCGGCAGTTGCTGGTGAACCGGCTTGGGATCGCCGATGACGACTTTTCGCTGTTGGCCGCCATCGGTGGTGATTGTGCCGGTGCGTTGCGCATTGTTGACCCGGAGCGGGCCGATGCGTTGATCGAATCTGGCCAGGAGCCGGTCGACCCCAATCAGCTGGCGCGCTGGGCGCAGGGTAAGGAGCGCTACGCCTTATTTCAGCCGGGCAAGGCGACACGGCTTTCGCTTGCCGGTGCCCAGGACAAGATTCCCGTAATCCTCGAAGGCGGCCAGCTCTACCTCCCGCGCGGTGCCGCCGCTTCTTCGCATCTGATCAAGTTCTCGCTAAAGCCGGCGCTGGTTTTCAACGAGCTCTATATGAACCGCCTGGCTCGGATCACTGGGCTTGCGGTTCCCGACTCGCACGCAGGTCAGGCAGGGAAGGCTCACTATCTTGCTGTGACTCGTTACGATCGTGAGCGAGTGGATAACCAGATCGAGCGGGTGCACCAGGAGGACATGTGCCAGGCGCTTGGCTATCCGCGGCGGCTCAAGTACCAGGAAGAGGGCGGCCCGACGCTGGCTGCCTGCGCAGACCTGTTGCGCGCGGTGACAGCCATGCCTGCGCTGCAGGTGCGCCAGCTGCTGCGCTGGCAGATATTCAACGTGCTGGCCGGCAACAGCGATGGCCATGCCAAGAACATTTCGCTGTTACAAGACGCCAAGGGGCGCTGGTCATTGGCGCCGGCCTATGACCTGGTATGTACGATGGTGCTGCCATACAGCCCCAGTCTTGGTTTCGCGGTCGGCAGTAACTTCCATCCGCAGCAGCTGCGCAGAGCCGATTGGGAAGAGCTGGCGCGCCACATGGGCCTCGCGCCACCGTTCGTACTGCGGGAGCTGCGGCAAATGCTGGATCTGCTCGAGCCAGCTGCACATAGCGCCGAGTTGCAAGCTGAACTGCAGACGGTTGGCATGGATGAGGTGGGTTGGGCGAAGGTGCAGCATGTGCGCAAATACGT
>DNMQ01000210.1 GCA_003488145.1 Pseudomonas sp. | reverse complement strand
ACTCCCGCACCGAACAGCTCGTCAAAAGCCTTGGTGCTCGTTGTTACGAAGCCTTGCCCCTCGCGCACGACGAAGAACGCGGCGATCGCATTACGCTCTGCCAGTGCCAGCCCCCGCTCGGGGCCGAGCACCATCAACGCGGTAGACAACCCGTCAGCACGCAAAGTCGATTTATCGATGACCGTCACCGCAGCGAGGTGATGCTCGATCGGTCTGCCGCTTTGCGGGTCCAGGGTATGTGAATAACGCCGGCCGTCCTGCTCGAAATAGTTTCGATAGTCGCCGGAGGTGGATACGCCCAGACCATCGAGTTCGACGATCTTCTGCGCAACCCGCTGGTCATCCCTGGGCGCTTCAATGGCTATGCGCCACGGTGAATCATCGGGCTTGCGGCCCTCAGCCTTGAGCTCGCCAGTGATCTCAACGAGGTAACTCTCTACGCCGAGCGCCTTCAAACGATCGACAACGCGATCAACCGCATAACCGGCAGCAATACTGTTGAAGTCCAGCTGCAGCGCCACCGCCTTGCACAACTGATCGCCATCGATACGTAGATGCCGATGGCCGGTCAACGCCCGCGCCGCCTCGATATCCGCCGCGGATGGAACCTGTTCGGCACGACCTTGCGGACCGAAGCCCCAAAGGTTCAGCAATGGCTCGAGTGTAAGATCGAACGCGCCATCGCTGTCGGCCGATAGCTGATCGCCCGCTGCGACCAATTCGCGCACCGTATCCGGCATCGGCTCGCAGCTTCCGGCGGGCAGCGCATTGAAGCGCTCGACGTCGGAATCGCTACGGTAGGTGGACAGCTGTTTATCGATGTCGCCGAGAATGGCCTCGACCTCACCGTGCAGCTCTTCCCTGGAGGGGACGTCGCCGCTGCTTACGTACTTGACGGTATAGGTGCTGCCCATAGTTGGGCCGCTGATGACCTCAACCCTGTCCTGAAACAGACAGCCCGTCAGGGCTGCCGCCAGAGCGACAGCGATGACGGGCCGGAGGTACACGACAGCATGGAGAGCCTGCAGTGACGCTCGGGTCATGCTAGCCGCCGAAGTCGTCGAGCAGAATATTCTCCGGCTCGACGCCGAGGTCGGTGAGCATCTTGATCACTGATGCGTTCATCATGGGCGGCCCGCACATGTAGAACTCGCAATCTTCCGGAGCCGGATGATCCTTCAGATAGTTCTCGTACAGCACGTTGTGGATAAAGCCGGTCGGGCCATCCCAGTTATCTTCCGGCAGCGGATCGGACAGGGCCAGATGCCATTGGAAGTTCGGATTCTCCGCCTGCAACTGGTCGTACTCTTCCACGTAGAAGGCCTCGCGCATGGAGCGCGCGCCATACCAGAAGCTCATCTTGCGCGTGGACTTGAGACGCTTGAGCTGGTCGAAGATGTGCGAGCGCATCGGTGCCATCCCCGCGCCACCGCCGATGAAGACCATCTCGGCGTCGGTGTCCTTGGCGAAGAACTCGCCGAACGGTCCGTAAACGGTGATCTTGTCGCCCGGCTTCAGGCTGAAGACATAGGATGACATCTTGCCCGGCGGAATGTCGTCACGGCCTGGCGGCGGTGAGGCGATACGGATGTTGAACTTCACCAGGCCACGCTCTTCCGGATAGTTCGCCATGGAGTAGGCGCGAATGACGGTCTCGTCGCACTTCGACACGTACTTCCACTGGTCGAACTTGTCCCAGTCGCCGCGATACTCTTCCTGAATATCGAAGTCCCGGTAACGCACTTCATGCGGCGGGCACTCGAGCTGCACATAACCACCAGCGCGGAAGTCGACGTTCTCGCCCTCCGGCAGCTTGAGTGTCAGTTCCTTGATGAAGGTCGCGACGTTGGGATTGGACTCGACAGTGCACTCCCACTTCTTCACGCCGAAGACTTCTTCCGGCACCTCGATCTTCATGTCCGCCTTGACTGGAGTCTGGCAGGACAGGCGCCAGCCCTCACCCGCCTCACGACGGGTGAAGTGCGACTCCTCGGTGGGCAGCATTTCGCCACCACCACTCTCGACGATGCACTTGCACTGCGCGCAGGTACCACCGCCGCCACAGGCGGACGAGAGAAATATGTTGTTGGCAGCCAGGGTCTGCAGCAGCTTGCCGCCGGCGGGCACGGTAATGGTTCGTTCGCCATTGATTTCGATGGACACATCGCCGCTGGATACCAGCTTGGCGCGCGCAGCCAGGATGATCACCACCAGCGCAAGCACGATGGCGGTGAACATACCGATGGCGAGGAAAATTTCGTAACTCATCAGTTCGTTCCGTCCTTACAGCTGTACGCCAGAGAAAGACATGAAGCCCAGCGACATCAGTCCGATGGTGATGAAGGTAATACCCAGACCCTGCAACCCATCCGGAACATCGCTGTACTTCAGCTTCTCGCGAATACCGGCCAGCAAAGCGATGGCCAGCGCCCAGGACAGGCCGGAGCCCATGCCATACACCACGCTCTCGCCCAGGTTGTAGTCGCGCTCGACCATGAACAGCGTGCCACCCATGATGGCGCAGTTCACGGTGATCAGCGGCAGGAATACACCCAGCGCGTTGTAGAGGCTCGGTACGTACTTATCGAGAGTCATCTCGAGGATCTGCACGATCGCCGCGATCACGCCGATGTAGCTCAGCAGACCGAGGAAGCTGAGGTCCACTTCAGGCAGTCCGGCCCAAGACAACGCACCGGCCTTCAGCAGGTAGGTGTAGATCAGGTTGTTGGCAGGCACGGTGATGGCCTGCACCACGATGACCGCGANNATGCCGAGGAAGAACGCCAGCGCCATGTTCTCGATGAACACGGCGCGGACGAACAGGCTGATGTAATGCTCCATTAGTAAGCCTCCTTGTTCGAGACTTGCGGCGCCATCTTGAAGGCAGGCTTCTCAACCTGCTCCTTCTTCCAGGCACGAATGCCCCAGATGAACAGGCCGATCAGGAAGAATGCCGAAGGCGGCAGCAGCATCATGCCGTTGGGCTGATACCAACCACCGTCGTTGACCACCGGAAGAATGGTGTAACCCATCAGTTTGCCAGCGCCAGTCAGCTCGCGAATGAAGCCGAGTGCAATCAGCATGGCGCTATAGCCCAGACCGTTGCCGATACCGTCGAAGAACGACAGCATTGGCGGGTTCTGCATGGCAAACGCTTCCGCACGCCCCATCACGATGCAGTTGGTGATGATCAGACCGACGAACACCGAGAGCTGCTTGGACAGCGAGAACGCGTAGGCCTTGAGCACCTGATCCACCAGGATCACCAGCGAGGCGATGATCACCATCTGCACGATCATGCGGATCGAGTTGGGGATCTGGCTGCGGATCATCGAGATGAACAGGTTGGAAAACGCCACCACCAGGGTCAGCGCGACAGACATCACCAGCGCTGTGTTCAGGTTGGAGGTGACGGCCAGCGCCGAGCAGATTCCGAGAATCTGCAGGCCGATGGGGTTGTTATTGAAGATCGGATTGAGCAGAACTTCTTTGACAGTGGGTTGCGACATGATCAAGCCTCCCCAGCGCGCAGATTAGCGATAAATGGACCGAAGCCGTTCTCGCCCAACCAGAAGTGCAACAGCGCGTTGACGCCGTTGCTGGTCAGGGTCGCACCGGCCAGGGCATCGACCTGGTGGTCGGCTTTCGGGCTCTGAGGGTCGACACCGCCCTTGACGATCTGCACCGCCAGGTTGCCGTTGTCGTCATACAGCTCCTTGCCAGGCCACATGCCGCGCCACTTCGGATTGTCGACCTCGCCGCCGAGGCCCGGGGTCTCGCCGTGCTGATAGAAGCCGAAGCCGGCTACCGTGTTCAGGTCACCCTCGACCGCCATGAAGCCGTAGAGTGTCGACCACAGGCCATAGCCACGCACAGGCAGGATCAGCGTATCGATCTCGCCCTCGCCCTGCCCTTCGACGATATAAACGGTGCTGTAGCGCTCGCGACGCTTGATCGAGGCAATATCCTCTTCGCTCGGCAGCGCCTCGGACAGAGCAGGATCCTTGGCCGCGGCGAGCGGATCGAAGGTCTTGGCTTCGAATTCGTCGCTGAACTTGCCGGTTTCCAGATCGACCAGGCGGGCAACGATGCGTTCGTTGAACAACTGCTTGACCTGATTACCGGACATTCCCGCCTCGCCCAGCCCGGCGATCGCCAGAATGCTGCGCTGCTTGTCCAGCAGGCGGTTTTCCTGCTGAGTCGGACGAAGCGCCACTGCGGCGCCAGCCACGAAGATGGAGCACACCAGGCAGACCAACAGGGCTACCGTCAGCGTGCGAACGGTGGATTCTTTCTGACTAGACATTACGTGCCAGCCTCCGCTTGATATTGGCCTGAATGACGAAATGGTCAATCAGCGGCGCACACAGGTTGGCGAACAGGATCGCCAGCATCATGCCTTCCGGGAAGGCGGGGTTGACCACGCGGATCAGCACGACCATCACACCGATCAGGATGCCGAACACCCACTTACCGGTATTGGTCATGGAGGCCGAAACCGGGTCGGTCGCCATGAAGATCATGCCGAAAGCGAAGCCACCGACGACCATGTGCCAGTACCAGGGCATGGCGAACAGCGGATTGGTGTCCGAACCGATCAGGTTGAACAGGAAGCTCAGACCGATCATGCCGAGCATCACACCGGAAACGATGCGCCAGGAGGCGATCTTGCTACCGATCAGGATCACGCCGCCGATGAAGATTGCCAGCGTGCTGGTTTCACCGATCGAGCCATGAATGGTGCCAACGAAGGCGTCCATCCAGGTGATGCCGTTGTCGATCACGTTTTCGATACCGCCGGCAAAGCCGAGGCTCAGCGCAGTGGCGCCGGCATAGCCATCGACCGCAGTCCAGACGCCGTCACCGGACATCTGTGCCGGATAGGCGAAGAACAG
>DNMQ01000138.1 GCA_003488145.1 Pseudomonas sp. | reverse complement strand
GCACCGAGCTGATGGCCTGGCTGCGTACCCGCCTCGGAGAACCGGTGCCAGGTGTGGTGATCAGCGCCGACGCGCGCCCCGAGCTGGTGGCGGCCATTCACGCCAGCGGCCTGGACTTCCTCGCCAAGCCGGTGAAACCCGCGGCGTTGCGAGCGTTGATGAGCCGCCATCTGACGTTGAGGTAATGGCCTCGGGCCTTATTGGCAGGCAGGCTCTGCTTGCCTGGTGACCTTCTCTTTCGCGCCGGCCAGCGAGCCGGGGCGAAGGGAAAAGCGGCTCGCCCGGGACGCTGAAACGCGGGGCATCAGCACGCCTGGCAAGCCCTGCTCACCAAGCGGCCGGCCCGGACCGATGCCTGCGACACAAAGCAGCCAGTCCGGTATGAAGACCTGGGGACTAATCAGCTGCTCCAAGCCAACCGTCGCGCGGCAACACCGTTAAACTGATGGCCAACTGCACCCTTCACCATGGTGGCCAATGACCCTGGACTTTTTTCTCAACCTCGCCACGGCGCTGGGCGTCGGGCTGCTGATCGGCACCGAGCGTAGCTGGAGCGGGCGTGAAAGCCCCGGCCAGGAGCTGGTGGCCGGCATCCGCACCTTCGGCCTGGCGGGCCTGTTCGGCGGTCTTGCTGCGGTGAGCGTCACCCATCTCGGCGCGTTTGCCTGGGTCGCGATGTTCATCGTGCTGGGTCTGCTGGTGATCGCCGGCTACCTGATTGATGCGCGGCGCAGCGGCGATCATGGCATGACCACCGAGGTCGCCCTGCTGCTGACCTTCCTGCTCGGCAGCCTGGCGATTGCGGAGAGCCGTCAGCTGGCAGCCGCCTGCGCCATCGTGGTGGCGCTGCTGCTGAGCCTCAAGACCCGCCTGCACCAGGCGCTGAAGCGCCTCAGCGAAGCCGAACTGGGCGGCGCGTTGAAGATGCTGTTCATCTCGGTGGTGCTATTGCCGGCGCTTCCCAATCAGGGCTACGGCCCCTGGCAGGCGCTCAACCCCTACACCACCTGGATGATGGTGGTGCTGATCGCCGGCATTGGCTTCGCCGCCTACGTGGCCATCCGCGCTTTCGGTGCGCGCCATGGGCTGCTGGTGACGGCGCTGCTCGGCGGCATCGTTTCGTCCACCGCGATGACCATCACCCTGGCCCGACTGAATGCGCCACAGCTGCGCGCCGCACTGGCGGCCGGCCTGCTGGCGACCTCGGCGCTGATGTTCCCGCGCGTGCTGCTGGAGGTGGGCATCGTCAATCCTGCCCTGCTGCCTGGGCTGAGCCTGCCCCTGGCCGCAGCCGGTGCGATCTACGCGGCCGGCGCGTTGTTTTACTACCTGCGCGCTGCCTGCGCTGCCGACAGCGATGCCGAGCCCCTGCTGAAGAACCCGTTCGAGCTGGGCCCGGCGCTTCGCTTCGCCGCGCTGCTGGTGCTGATTCTCCTGCTGGTGGAAGGCGCGCGACGCTGGTTCGGCGACGCCGGTATCTATCTGGTTTCGCTGCTGGCGGGCCTGACCGACGTCGATGCCATCACCCTGTCGCTGGCCAGCAAGGCCCGCGACGGCCTGGCCCATGAGGTGGCGGCACGCGGCATCGTCTTCGCCGCGTTGAGCAACAGCTTGGTCAAGGCGATGCTGATCGTCCTGATCGGCGGCCGAGAGCTGGCCTTGCGCACGCTGCCGATCATGTTTGCCGGCCTGCTGACCGGGCTTGCGCTGCTGCTGTTGCGTTAAACGTGCAGCCGCGCGTCACTCGCCGGCTTCGCTGAATGCTTCGGCCCCTGCCCGCTCCAGCCAGTCGCCCGGCAGTCGCTTGCTGGCCCGCGCGCCGAGGGACTTCAACTGCTCGGCGCGGCCGACCAGGTTGCCACGCCCGTCGCTGAGCTTGTTGCGCGCAGAAAGGTAGGCCCGATCCACCTGCTGCAAGCGATTGCCGATCTCGTCGAGGTCCTGGATGAATGCGACGAACTTGTCGTAAAGCGCACCGGCCTTTTCCGCGATCTCCCGAGCGTTCTGGCTTTGCCGTTCCTGCCGCCAGAGGCTGTCTATGACCCGCAGCGTGGCCAACAGCGTGGTCGGGCTGACGATCACGATGTGCCGACCGTAGGCCTCCTGGAAAAGGTCGGGATCGGCCTGCAGGGCCGCCGCGAATGCCGCTTCGATGGGTACGAACAGCAGTACGAAATCGAGGCTCTGCAGCCCCTCCAGATGCTGGTAGTCCTTGAGCGAAAGCCCCTTGAGGTGGTTGCGCAGCGATTGAACATGCTGCTTGAGCGCCAGCGCGCGGCTGCCTTCGTCCTCGGCGCAGGTCAGCGCCTGGTAAGCGGTCAGGCTGACCTTCGCATCGACCACGACCTGCTTGTCGCCCGGCAGGTGAATGAGCACGTCCGGCTGGAAGCGCTCGCCGTCGGCACTCTTGAGGCTCACCTGGGTGTGGTATTCGCGGCCTTTCTCCAGACCGGCATGCTCCAGAACCTTCTCCAGTACCAGTTCGCCCCAGTTACCCTGGGTCTTCTGGCCCTGCAGGGCACGGGTCAGATTGGTCGCTTCGTCACCCAGGCGCTGGTTCAGCTGCTGCAGCCGCTCCAGC
>DNMQ01000106.1 GCA_003488145.1 Pseudomonas sp. | reverse complement strand
CGGCGACTGACAGCGCCTGCGCACTACATTCCCCATGAGGCGGCAGCCGGGTGCTAGCAAGGGCGCAGCGATGCTCGTTGGCGGCCCGGCAGAGCACATTGGTCAGATCCATGGGATTGGGGCCGAGGGCGCTGATGACGAGGTAGTGTTCGCGGGGTACGAGAGGGGTGTACATGCAGCATTCCTGGCGGTGGTGAATCGGGCGGCCAGCCAAGCCGAAAACGGCTAAGGGTAGCGAAAACCGAGGGCAGAGGGAATGCGCACTGCCAAATGGCCCCCGTGTCGAGGGCTCGGCGCCTGGTCCCCATCGGCTTTGTGCAGCGTGCTTCAGGCCACTCGCAAAGCGCTGGGGAGCCTTGTACCATTACGCCTCTTTTTATTATTCCGGCAGGAGTGGTTGCATGATTGCGGGCAGTATGGTGGCGCTGGTCACGCCCATGGATGCGCAGGGCGGTCTGGACTGGGACAGCCTGAGCAAACTGGTGGACTTCCACTTGCAGGAAGGCACCAATGCAATCGTTGCTGTCGGGACTACCGGTGAGTCGGCCACGCTTAGCGTCGCCGAGCACATCGAAGTGATCCGGCGCGTCGTCGACCAGGTCAATGGCCGGATTCCGGTCATCGCCGGTACGGGCGCCAACTCCACCAGCGAAGCCGTCGAGCTGACCGAGAACGCCAAGTCCGCAGGCGCCGATGCCTGCCTGCTGGTGACCCCGTACTACAACAAGCCGACCCAGGAAGGCCTCTACCTGCACTTCAAACACATCGCCGAGGCCGTGGCGATTCCGCAGATTCTCTACAACGTGCCCGGTCGTACCGTTTGCGACATGCTGCCAGATACCGTCGAGCGGTTGTCCAAGATATCCAACATCATCGGGATCAAGGAGGCCACGGGCGACCTCAAGCGCGGCCAGGAAGTGCTGGATCGCGTCAGCAAGGATTTCCTCGTGTACTCCGGTGATGACCCCACTGCCGTCGAGCTGATGCTGATGGGCGGCAAGGGCAATATCTCCGTGACCGCAAACGTGGCGCCACGCGCCATGAGTGATCTCTGCGCCGCTGCGATGGCCGGTGATGCCACCACTGCTCGGGCAATCAACGAGCGTTTGATGCCGCTGCATCGCGCTCTGTTCCTGGAAGCCAACCCGATCCCAGTCAAGTGGGCACTGCACGAGATGGGCCTGATGGGTAATGGCATCCGTCTGCCGCTGACCTGGCTGAGTCAGAGCTTCCAGGAACCGCTACGCCAGGCAATGCGCCAAACCGGCGTACTGGCTTAATAACAAAGGAATACGCATGAAGCGACTGGCCGGACTTTCAACCCTTGCCCTGATGATCTCTGCAACCAGTGGCTGCGGCTGGCTGTGGGGCGATGATGGATATTTCCGTGACCGCGGTAGTGACTACCTTTCGGCGCGTCAGACCGCACCGATGCAGGTTGCAGTCGATGGCGAGACCCGCCCGCTCGACCCGCTGCTGCCGATTCCGCAGCAGGTTGCTGACAGCACTGGCGTTCCTGGCAAGTACGAAGTGCCGCGCCCCCAGCGTTTGCAAGTGGCGGCAGAGCTCAGTGATTTCAGCGTGCAGTCGTCCGAGGATTCTCGCTGGCTTGTGGCACAGTACACACCGTCACAGGTCTGGACCGCCGCGCGGCAGTTCTTCACCGACAACGGCTTCAGCATTGCTGAAGAGCGCCGCCAGACCGGCGAGTTCACCACGGCCTGGCAAGGCGCCGCGGGGCTGAACGACGCGTTGGTACGCAATCTGGGCATTCAGGATGGCGAAACGCGGGTACGTGTTCGCGTCGAGCCGGGTGTACAGCGCAATACCAGCGAGATCTTCGTGGTCAGCGTCAAGCGTCCAGCCGGCAGCACCGCCGACGTGGCCTGGCCGGAGATTTCCAGCAACAAGGAACTCGATCGGGTACTGCTCGACGAGTTGCAAGCCAGCCTTACCCAGAGCGCCAAGCAAGGCGGCTCGGTGTCGCTGCTGGCAGAGCGTGATTTCGATGCGCCGAGTCGGGTGAATCTGACCGAGGACGGCAGCGGCAATCCTCTGCTGCAGCTGGATAGCGATTTCGATCGCGCCTGGTCCAGTATCGGTCGAGCCCTTCAGGCGGCGGACGTACGCGTGGACGATCTGGACCGCAGCCTTGGCGTGTATTACGTGAATCTGAGCGAGCGTGCCGACGATCCGGATGACAAGCCCGGCTTCTTCAGCCGTCTGTTCGGTGGTGCACCGGACAAGGACGAGATCGAGGCGCGGGCTGAGCGTTATCAGGTACGTCTGACTCGTGTCGGCAATGGCGTTCAGGTCTCGCTCGACAAGAGCGTCGACACCGTCGCACCGGCCGATGTCGCACGCCGGGTGCTCAGTCTGCTCAAGGACAACCTGGGCTAAGCGAGAGCTGCCCTTGCAACACGACACGGATAGGCGAAACCCTCGGTTTCGCCTGTTTCGTTTCTGCCGACCTGCCAACCGCGGAAGTTTCGTATGACCACTCCCACCGC
>DNMQ01000345.1 GCA_003488145.1 Pseudomonas sp. | reverse complement strand
GTCGAGGATGAGCAGGTCGGGGTGATCGGCCTCCAAGTCCGGCATGCTCAGGGCGGCACGGCTCAGCACGACATGGGAATCCGCTGCCAGCTCCATGAGCTTGTCGATCTTGCCCTGCAATACGAAGTCGGTCGCGACGACCCGTACAGCGAGGGGCTCGCGTGGCAACTGGGCGAAGGCAGGCAGGCTCACGCCCGCCATCAGGATGGTGAGCCCGATGTGGATCAATCCGCGCATTTCAGAAGCTCAAGCTCACACCGACGTGATAGGTCCGCCCGGGCTCGGTAAAGGCGTAGTTGTCTGCGGCGTCGCTGAAATCTCTGTCCGTCAGGTTCTCGATCCCAACACGGATGCTCAGGGTGTCGCTGATGCGCTGGCTGATTTCCAGGTGCCAGAGGCTATAGGCGGGAACTGCATGGGCCGTGTTGCTGGAGTAGGACAGTTGGCTGCCGACATACTCGCCGCGCAGTTGTCCGGTGAAGTCTGCGGTGGGCGTCCATTGCAGCCGGGTGTTGGCCAGGTGACGGGCACGGTCGCCCAGCCGGCGATCGGCGCTGCGATCGATGGCGTCGAGGTAGGTGTAGTTCAGCTCCCAGCGGAGATCGGCCGGCAGATCCAGACCGCCACCAAGCTCCAGGCCGCGGATTCGCGCCTTGTCGACGTTGTCGTAGTTGCGGATCTCACGGCCGCGGAGTCCGCAGCTGGCGACGCACACGGTCTGGATGAGCCCGCGAACATTGTTCTGGAACACGCCGCCATTGAGCGTCCAGCCACTGCCCTGGTAGTCCGCGCTGAGCTCGTAGGTGGTGTTGATCTCGGGTTCCAGATCGGGGTTGCCGTAGATGGTGAACATCCCGCCGCCGCCGATGGCCGAGTAGCCAGGGGAGAGCTGCTTGAGCGACGGCGCCTTGAAGCCGCGCCCACCGCCACCCTTGAGCGTCAGCGCATCGCTGACGTGATGCACGAGGTAGGCGCGCGGGCTGTTGTGCCAACCGTATTCCTCATGCCGATCGAAGCGATTTCCAACGACGAGCGACCAGGATGGGGCGAACTCGATTTCGTCCTGCAGGAACAGGGCGCGATGGATGATCCGCGCATCACCGCTGGCAAAACCTCGGTCCTCAAGCTGCTCCTTGCGCCATTCGCCGCCGAGGGTGAACAGGTGGGTGTCGGCCTGGAGGGACGCGCTGCCATCGATCACATCGTCGGTGAGTTCCTGGCGCGGCGAATTGGGGATGACCCCGTTGGTGTAGCGATTGTTGCGCTCCAGGGAGTTGCGATAGGCGCGCACGGAGCTTTTACCCCAGGCCCAATCTCCACTGTGCGCAAGCGACAACCGCTCACGCTCGATGCGATCACGGGATTCATAGTCGACCGGTGCGCGGCCTGCACTGCGGGTATTGCGCCAACGATCTTCCTCGCCGCTTGCAAATCCGAGGTCGATGCGTTGTGCCGCGTCCGGTGTCCAGCTGAGCGTTGCGCTTGCGCTTTGGGCGTCTCGACCTTCGATCTCGGACAGCCG
Source organism: Pseudomonas sp. (assembly GCA_003488145.1). Taxonomy (GTDB): domain Bacteria; phylum Pseudomonadota; class Gammaproteobacteria; order Pseudomonadales; family Pseudomonadaceae; genus Stutzerimonas. The sequence goes on along the minus strand of DNMQ01000345.1, from coordinate 2,611 downwards.
CGTATCCCGGTGCAGGGGTGTTTCCTGACGGCGCCGCGTCTCTCCTGTCAGCGACAGGCCAATCACGCCAGGCACCAGCGGACCGCCGGTATAAACACCTAACTGATGGGTCTGACCTCCTCGGCCATCTTCCCTCACTCCGCCGTTGAGCTGCGCCGCTCCCTGCCAGGCATCAGTGCTGCGGCGGGTGATGACGTTTACCACGCCGCCGAGGGCTTCGGAGCCGTACAGCGAGGACATCGGGCCGCGCACGACCTCGATGCGCTCGATGGCTTCGACCGGCACCCAGCCCAGATCGAAATCCGCGTGCGCTACGGCGCCGCCTGCGTTGCCGATGCGCTGTCCATCGATCAGTACCAGGGTGTGCTCGCTTCCCATTCCACGGATGCTCACGCCCCGGCGCGTCATGCCAACGCCGGTGAACTGCAGCCCGGCAGTACCGCGCAGCGCGTCCTCGAGATCCTGAACCGGTCGCAGTGCGAGCTCATCCCGACTGATCACCGACACGCTGGCAGGCGCATCGCCAAGCTGTCGGCCGGTCGACGTGGCGGTCACGACGGTTGGTTCCAGATGCAGCGCCTGGTCGGCGAAGGCCGACAGTGGAAGGAGGGCGAAGGCGGGGATCAGGCGTGCGCGGTGGCAGGCATTGCTCAGGCGGTTACGGCGGGACATCGGGTCGTCTTCCTTGAAGGATCGGGCGGACGGGCACAGCGGTGCCGTCCGCTCAAGAGAGCGGGTCGGATCGCTGTGACGCGGGAGATTTATTTCTTCGTGGCGAAACCGGCGAAGCGCTTGTTGAAGCCGGCAATGCGCCCTTCGGTGGTGGTCTTGCGCTGCTTGCCTGTGTAGATGGGATGCGAAGCACTCGAGACATCAAGGGCGATGTACGGGTAGGTATTGCCGTCGGTGTGCTGGTGGGTGCGCGTTGTCTCGGCCGTCGAGCCGATCAGGAAATAGACGTAGGCTGCCGAGTCATGGAACAGCACAGGCCGATAGTCGGGGTGGATGCCTGGTTTCATGTCAGAGTCTCCGAGAAGGAATGCGCTGATGATGTTATATCATAACAATCGGTGCAAGCCTCCGGAGCCGGATATGACTTCAGGCCTCGAACTTCTGCAGGATGCTTGAAGAATCCTTGAGCCATTCGCTGCGCCGTCCTTGTCGCGATGTGCCTTCGGTCTACACGGCAGGCCAGACCGAAGGTCGAATGACTAACCTGCGAAGCCAGGGCTGCGAGCCAGCCTAGCTGGTCGGTGGGCAATTCCCGTTTGCGCTCGGAGGCGCTGGGCTCTACAAACTAACGTGCTGCCCAGTAACAGTCCGGCAGTGCCACACGACGAGGACTCGATGACCACCGCCAATCAGCAATTTGCCAGCGACAACTATTCCGGCGTATGCCCAGAAGCCTGGGAAGCCATGGCCAGAGCGAATCAGGGGCATGACAGGGCGTACGGCGACGATCAATGGACAGCGCGCGCGGCCGATCACTTTCGGGCGCTGTTCGATACCGACTGCGAGGTGTTTTTCGCTTTCAACGGCACGGCTGCGAATTCCCTGGCGCTCTCGTCGCTCTGCCAGAGTTACCACAGCGTGATCTGCGCCGACATTGCCCACGTCGAGACCGACGAATGCGGCGCCCCCGAGTTCTTCTCCAATGGCTCCAAGCTGCTGCTCGGCCGGTCCGAGCAGGGCAAGCTGACGCCCGCGGCCATTCGTGAAATCGCCCTGAAGCGCAAGGACATCCACTACCCCAAGCCGCGCGTGGTGAGCCTGACCCAGGCCACCGAAGTCGGCACCGTGTACCAGCCCGAGGAATTGCGCGCGGTCAGCGATACCTGCAAGGAGCTTGGCCTGCATCTGCACATGGATGGTGCCCGCTTTGCCAATGCCTGCGCTCATCTCGGCCTTGCTCCTGCCGAGCTGAGCTGGAAAACCGGGGTCGACGTGCTCTGTTTCGGTGGTACCAAGAACGGCATGGCCGTGGGCGAGGCCATCCTGTTCTTCAATCGGGATCTGGCCATCGATTTCGAGTACCGCTGCAAGCAGGCCGGCCAACTCGCCTCCAAAATGCGATTCCTTTCTGCGCCGTGGGTTGGCCTGCTGGAAAACGGGGCTTGGCTCAAGTACGCCGACCACGCCAACCGCTGCGCTCGGCTGCTGGCCGAGCTCATAGGCGAATTGCCGGGGGTTGAGCTGATGTTTCCGGTACAGGCCAATGGTGTCTTCGTCAGCCTTCCGCCAGCGGCGCTGGAAGCGCTGAAACACCGCGGCTGGCTGTTCTACACCTTCATCGGCGTCGGCGGCGCACGCTTCATGTGCTCCTGGGACACCAGCGAAGCGCGGGTGAGGCAGTTGGCCGATGACATTCGTACGGTCGTGATCGGCGCTATATAAGCGAGGCCAAACCTCCAAGCTGGCCGCACCATGACGCAACATGGCCAGCGACAGCTGATGTGGTCGGTCGACGATCTCGAACACCGCTCGCTTTGTATAACAGCTCGAGGCATTAAGCTGAGGTTTAACTGTGTGAGTGTTCGAGGAGTGCGCGACGGAATGCCTGGGCAACAGGGCCCAGCGGCTCGTCCAGGCGGTGCGCCAGGTAGGCTTCGGA
>DNMQ01000208.1 GCA_003488145.1 Pseudomonas sp. | reverse complement strand
TCTCCTCAGGCGATGCTGACCACTTCGATCTTCACGGCGCATTTCTTGTAATCGGTCTGCTTGGAGATCGGGTCGGTGGCGTCGAGGGTGACTTTGTTGATCAGCTTGTTGGCGTCGAAGAACGGCACGAAGATCAACCCCATCGGCGGCTTGTTGCGCCCCCGTGTCTCCACCCGTGCCTGCATCTCACCGCGCCTGCTGATGACTTTCACCACGCTGCCACGGCGCGCGTTGAGCTTGCGGGCGTCCTCCGGATGCATGTAGACGAGTGCGTCGGGCACGGCCTTGTGCAGCTCATCGACCCGCTGCGTCATGCTTCCGGTGTGCCAGTGCTCGAGCACCCGTCCGGTACTGAGCCAGAAGGGGTAATCCTCGTCCGGGACTTCGGCAGGCACGTCGTAGGGCAGGGCGAAGATGATCGCCTTCTTGTCGCCGTAGCCGTAGAACTGCACATCGCTGCCGGCTTTGACATAAGGGTCGTAGCCCTCGCGGTAGCGCCACTGGGTTTCCTTGCCATCCACCACCGGCCAGCGTAAACCGCGGGTTTCGTGGTAGGTGTCGAAGGGCGCCAGATCGTGTCCATGACCGCGACCGAATTCGGCGTATTCCTCGAACAGGCCCTTCTGCAGATAGAAGCCGAATGCCTCGGCCTCCTGATTTACATAGCCCTCGGCAATTTCCTCGTTGGGGAAGCGATCGACCTGACCATTCTTGAACAGTACGTCGTACAGGGTCTTGCCCTTGAGTTCCGGTGACTTGCTCAGCAGCTCGGCCGGCCATACCTCGTCGACGTTGAAGCGCTTGGAAAATTCGACCAGCTGCCAGAGGTCCGAGCGTGCATCGCCAGGTGCCTTGACCAGCTGGTGCCAGAACTGGGTGCGTCGCTCGGCGTTACCGTAGGCGCCTTCCTTCTCCACCCACATTGCGCTGGGCAGGATGAGGTCGGCCGCCTGGGCTGAAACGGTGGGGTAGACGTCCGAGACGATGATGAATGTTTCCGGATTGCGCCAGCCCGGCAGGATCTCCTGCATGACGTTGGGGCCGGCCTGCATGTTGTTGGTCACCTGCGTCCAGTAGACCTTCAGTACCCCGTCCTTGAGCTTGCGGCTCTGCTCGACGGCATGAAAGCCAGGCTTTTCCTGAATGGTGCCTTCGGGCAGTTTCCAGATTTTTTCGGTGATGGCCCGATGCTTTGGATTGGCGACTGCCATGTCCGCCGGCAGGCGGTGGGAGAAGGTGCCGACTTCCCGGGCCGTGCCACAGGCGGACGGCTGTCCGGTCAGGGAGAACGGGCTGTTACCCGGCTCGCTTATCTTTCCGGTGAGAAGGTGGATGTTGTAGATCATGTTGTTCGCCCAGACACCGCGGGTGTGCTGGTTGAAGCCCATGGTCCAGAACGACATCACCTTGACCTTCGGGTCGGCATAAAGCTCGGCTAGCGCCTGGAGCCGCTCGGCCGGCACGCCGGATTCCTTGGTGGCGTATTCCAGGGTGTAGGTTTTCAGGAACTCGGCGTAATCCTCGAAGCTGATGTCGCTCCAGGTATTGGCCACCGCCGCATTCTCGGCTTTGAGTTCGAGTGGGTCGGTCGGACGCAGGCCGTAGCCGATGTTCGTAGCACCTTTGGCGAACTTGGTGTGTTTCTCGATGAAGTCCTTGTTTACCGCGCCGCTCTGAATAATGTGATTGGCGATGTAGTTGAGGATGACCAGGTCAGTCTGCGGGTTGAAGATCATCGGGATGTCGGCCAGCTCGAAGCTGCGATGCTCGAACGTCGACATGACCGCCACCTTGACGTTCGGCGCGCTGAGACGGCGATCCGTCACGCGGGTCCAGAGCACCGGGTGCATCTCAGCCATGTTCGAGCCCCAGAGCACGAAAGCGTCGGCCGCTTCGATGTCCTCATAGCAGCCCATGGGTTCGTCCATGCCAAAGGTGCGCATGAAACCAAACGCTGCCGAGGCCATGCAGTGACGTGCATTGGGGTCGATGTTGTTCGAGCGGAAACCGGCCTTCATCAGCTTGTTCGCCGCGTAGCCTTCCCAGATCGTCCACTGCCCCGAGCCGAACATGCCGATGGCTTCCGGGCCGCCCTGCTTGAGCGCCGCCTTGTACTTTTCCTCCATGATGTCGAAGGCCTGTTCCCAGCTGACGGGCTGGAACTCGCCCTGCTTGTCGAACTTGCCGTCCTTCATGCGTAGCAGCGGTTGGGTCAGGCGATCCGAGCCGTACATGATCTTCGACAGGAAGTAGCCCTTGACGCAGTTGATGCCGCGGTTCACTTCCGCCTTGACGTCGCCATGGGTGGCGACGACGCGGCCCTCTCGAGTCGCCACCATGACGCCGCAGCCGGTGCCGCAGAAGCGGCAAGGGGCCTTGTCCCATTTCAGATTGGTGGCGTCCGCTTCGGTAATCAGGTTGCTTGCGCTGGAAGCGATCGGCATGCCGGCCACGGTTGCGGCGATGGCCGCAGCGTTGGCTTTGGCGAATTGGCGTCGGGTAAGGCTCATCAGGCGTCTCCTTCGAGGAGTTCTTCGTGATAGATCAATGCGGCATTGAGCACGCCGGGCAATTGCTGGATATGGTCGATCGAGGCAAGGATGCGTGATTCGTGCTCGGCTTCCAGCACCACCACCAGCTTGCCGCTGGCATTCTCCTGGTGCATTTCCAGGCCGGGTAACAGTTGCAGGTTGGCTTTTACCGCGGCCAGCCATTCGGGGCGGCAGTGCACCAGCAGGCTGGCAATATGCAGAGGGTGTCCCATCAGTGATTCCGTTTTCGTTGGCAGCAGGGCGCAGGCCCGATTAGATCGGCAGGGCGGCTTAAGCCGGACCTGGCGGCCCGAAGATCATCTGCACGATCCAGACGATGAAACCGTAACCACTGACCAGCGCGACGCTGAGGATGGGAAACAGGAAGACGATCAGGAATATGAAGAGGCGGGTTTCGTCCCGCTTGATCGAGGTATCCGCGGGGCGGGTGTCATTCGGCGTTACTGTCATTGTTTTACTCCGACTGGCATATAGGGAGTCTAGTCACAGACCAGCATAGGGCAATGTTCGTTTCGGTTCTCTGCAGTGGCTTGGGGTTAGGCCGATCAGCGGACCGCTTTTCTGTCCGACAAGCGGCAGAGCGAACAGCCGTGCTAGCCTGCGCGGCTTTTTCTCAGGTCAGCGCATGAGTCGAGGGCGCCGATGATCGCCGAACACGCACACCTCTCAAGAGGCACGCCAGCCTACCGGCGCGCCACGTTTGCACTCTTCTGCGCTGGCTTCGCCACGTTCGCATTGCTGTATTGCATTCAGCCGTTGCTGCCCATGCTCGCCACGCATTTTTCCGTATCGGCTGCCAGCAGCAGTCTGGCGTTGTCGCTGACGACGCTGTCGCTCGCCGTCTGTCTGCTGATCTCGGGTGCGCTTGCCGAAAGCTGGGGGCGCAAGCCGGTGATGGCCGCGGCGCTCGGTCTGGCCAGCCTGCTCGGGCTGGCCAGCGTACTGGTCGATTCCTGGCAACTATTGCTGGCGCTGCGCGCGCTACTCGGGCTGGCACTCAGTGGATTGCCGGCACTGGCGATGGCTTACGTCGGCGAGGAGTTCGAGCCCGAGTCGCTGCCTGCCGCAATGGGCCTGTATATCGGCGGCACGGCGCTGGGTGGGATGCTCGGGCGTCTGCTTTCGGGCCTGCTGAGTGACCTGGGTGGCTGGCAGCTGGCGCTCGGTGGCATTGCCTCGCTGGGACTGCTGGCGTTGGTGGCGTTCGTCTGGCTGTTGCCGCCGTCGCGACATTTCACGGCGCAACCGCTCTCGCTGCGCATTCTGCTGACGAACTTCCGGCTGCATCTGGGCAATCCGGTGCTACGTGGACTGTTCCTGCAGGGCTTTCTGCTGATGGGCGGCTTCGTCGCGCTGTTCAACTACATTGGCTTCCGCCTGGCAGGCGAGCCGTTCGGCTTGTCCTCGACGCTCATCGGCCTGCTGTTCGTCGTCTATCTCGGCGGGATTTTCAGCGCCGGCTGGGCCGGGCGTCTGGTGCCGCGCTTCGGCGCGCGGCAGGTGCTGCGCGGTGGGGTCGCTCTGATGCTGATTGGTGTGGGGCTATGCGCGACGTCGTGGCTGGTCAGCATCGTGCTCGGTCTCGGGTTGTTCACCCTCGGCTTCTTCGCCGCGCATGCCGTGGCCAGCGGGCAGGTCGGCAGCCATGCCAAGGGTGCTCGAGCGCAGGCATCGGCGCTGTACCTGTGTGCCTACTATCTGGGATCGAGTGTGGTTGGCTATGGCGCCGGTTATGTCTGGGATCACGCGGGCTGGTTGCCGCTGATGACGCTGCTGGCGGCGTTGTTCGTCATCGCCGGTTGGCGCGCGAGGGCGCTCTAGCCGGCGCTGCCGTCATTCGATGCGTTGCTCGCCGCTGAAGGCGAGCGTCGTCTTGCAGCGGCGGCAGTAATAGCGGCGACCCTTCGCCACCAGCGCGTGGCGCTGGGGCGTGAAAGCGAAATCCTGATCAACGCAGCTGCAGCGATAGACATAACGGGTAATAGACCTGCGACGAATCGCATAAGTGTGGCAGCGATCCGGCGGCAGCTCGTACACGCCACGCATGATCAGCTGCCATTCCTCGCCGTGAGGCTGAATCCGTGAGCCGAACATCTGATGGGCGATCAGGTGCGCTACCTCATGGGCGACGGTCTGGCGCAGAAAGTGCTCGGCATTTTCCCGATAGAGCTGCTCATTGAAGCGCAGGAGATTTTCCTGCAAATGCGCTACACCAGCTTTCTGCCCGCGCAGCTTGAGGCTTACCTGGGGGCGGGTGAAGCGTCGCTTGAAAAACTGCTCGGCCAGCTCGTAACAGGCTTCGACACGGGCATTGAGGCGCTCGGGCATTGGGGTACTCCTGCAAGCGCCGCATTATGCCAAACCGCTTCTGGCCGAACAGCTTCGTTGGTCACTCGTTCGGCCGTTCGTTGAAGCGCCGCTCGTTTTCCAAACCGCCCGGTTCTTCCTGCGGGCGATTCTCCTCGAAGCCATAGCTCTGGTTTTGTGGGGTATCGCGCTCGTAGGTCGGATCGAGCGCAAGCATCCAGAACAGGATCATCGGCACTTTCAGGTTGACCAGCACCAGCAGGCCGACCCCCCAGGTGCAGGCGCCATACAGAAAGGTGTTGCGGTTATCGATGCGCATGAACGTCGGCAGGCCGACGAACAGCAGATAGGTCGAGTATGCCCCGGCCGCCACCAGCACCAGGATGGCCAGCCAGCGCGACGGGTAGAGCGCACCCAGTCCGGCCAGGAAGAACGGTGTAATGACGTAGGCGATGAAGCCCACGCATTGATTGAAAGTCGGGCGTGCATCGAAGGAGCGCGACATCCAGCGCAGGAAGAACCCCATGATGAAGGTGCCGGCGACGATGGTGATGTAGATCAGCGCGCTGAGCTGGAAGGCACTGCGGGTGTCGAGCCAGATCCGTTCGTCTTCTACCAGGCTCCAACCCACATAGCGCGTGCCGATGAACATGCAAACCGCCGGCAGCAACGCCCAGAGCAGCAGATGGACAAGGTAGTTGGAGCTGTTCTTTTCTTCATCGCGGCGAATGTCCGCCCACGCCCGATCCGGGCGGGTGAGCAGTGTTACAAAGTGCGGGATCATACCGAGTCTCCGTCTGCCTTGAGGGCCGCTCACGAATGCAGTTTGCAGCGGCGTTATGGCTTTAGAACGGTAGATGCGCTGAGGGTTTCCCTTGTCGGTCCAGACGATTCGTCGCGGGATGATGCGCGGGCATACGAAAAGGCCGCCCGAAGGCGGCCTTTTGAGGCGCGGATGGGTTAACGGACGTAGACCGGGCCGACGCCCATGCCCCATGTAATGACCGACAGCGCAATGATCGCCACCAGCACCACCAGGCCGACCGCAAGTACCGAGCTGGAGAACATGAATCCCTCGTCTTCGTGGATGTTCATGAACTTGGGCAGCCCCACGTAGAGCAGATAGGCCGTGTAGCAGACTGCCGCGGTCCCCACCAGCATGCCGAGCCAGAGGTGCGGATAGAGACCCGCCAGCCCGCCGATGAACAGCGGCGTTGCGGTATAGGCGGCGAAAACGATGCATTGGGTAAGGGTTGGGGTAGCGTCGTAGGTACGTGCCATCCAGTGAATGAAGCCGCCCATCACGGCGACGCCGGCCAGCATGGCGAAGTAGGAAAGTATCGCCAGCTGCATGCAACTGGCCTGGGTCAGCTTGACCGGCTCTCCACCGCCGATGCTCCAGCCCACCTGGGTCGCGCCGATGTAGGCCGATACCGCCGGTATCGCGGCGAGCAGCAGCACATGCGTGAGGTACATGTGGCTGACGGTTTCTTCCTCGCCGCGGATTTCGTTCCACTCCTGACCGGGGTGGGTGAACAAACCCCAAACGTGATTGATCATGCCAGCGTCTCCTCAGTTTATGGAGGTCGCCTCGCCTGGCGGTCGTCATCGAGGACGGCGCGTGCGACCTTACGTCGCAGTATAGAAATGCCAATCGGCAATGCATCAGCGGGGTTAGAGCGTTTCGAAGCTATGTCGTCAGCGGTAATAGCGCTCGAGTATTTCCATCGCCAGATTGATTGACTGCAGGCGCTGCGTACTGCCACCTCGATCCGGATGGTGCAGGCCGACCAGCTGACGGTAGCGGCGCTTGATCAGCTCCAGGGTGAGGGGCTGTGAGGCGCGGTCCAGTTCGAACAGTTCGAGAGCGGCCCGCTTCTCGTCGCTGCCCTGCATGCGCGTCCAGAAGCTCGCCAGCAGGCGCTCGACATCGTCTTCGTCGGTATCCCGCAGGTTGGAGAGGTCCAGGTAATACGCGCGCAGGGCGTCCTGCTCGGCGAGGCCGGCGTTGGCGCCGGCATATGGCAGCAACTGAACGTGCAAGGGGCTGATCTGCAGATGGCCGCTGCCCTCGGCCCAGAGTCGGTCGCGCAGCAGATAAAGCGCGTTGAAGACTAGGAAATGCGTGCGGAACAGCACCAGCTTGTCGGTCAGCGGCAGGTTGGGCACATGCGTGCTGTGCCGGCGCTTGAGCTGTTGAATCAGCTCGTACTCGCTGCAGCCTTCGGGTTTTTCCTGCAGCAGCATGAGCAGGTGGTCTGGCAGATCCAGTGCGGGGGAGAGGTCGTCCATCGGGCGAGACTAGCACAGCACAGCGGGTGTTCATTCGGTGCTGGTTCACATCGGAGCAGGCGGCGAACGGGCTGCGGTCGGGCTTGCTTTGCGCGTAAAATGCGCGCCTTTCGCATCTCACCCGGACA
>DNMQ01000207.1 GCA_003488145.1 Pseudomonas sp. | reverse complement strand
TCGCGTACCGCGTCGATGGCGGCCTGCTGATCGGGCGTTTCTTCGAACGGAAAGCCTGCGGCGAACGTCTCGTAGTCGACCTGCGGGTCCTTGAAGGCATAACCCTCGCGTGCGGCGCGGCGGGCGTAAATATCCAGCAGCTCGGCCGCGACATCGCGGACCTGCTCGGCCGCCTTACGCTTGGCTTTCTGCCAGGTTTCCGAGCCGAGCCGGTGCAGTGGCGCGAGCGCGTCGTCGCTGCCTGTATAGCGGGCGATCAGGTGCAGGCTGGCGACCGGTACGTAGAGCTTGGCGTCCTCGGCGTACTGCAGCAGCAGGAATTCCTGCGCCTGGCCTTCGATCTCCAGGGTGACCAGGCCCTGGTAGCGACCGACACCGTGATCGATGTGCACCACCGGCGAGCCTTCGCGCAGCTCGGTGAGGTTCTTGATGACGTTCTCGCCACCGTCGCGACTCTTCTCGCGTCGCCGGCGCTGCATGACGCGCTGGCCGAACAGCGGGCTTTCCGCGACCAGTGCGACGTCGTCCAGTTGCAGGCCTTCGTCGAGCGGGGCGATGGTGATCGCCAGACGCTCCTGGCTGGCGAGGAATTCCTCCCAGCCTTCGACTTCTTGCGGGCGCAGCTTTAGACGGGCGAGCAGCTCCAGCAATACTTCGCGGCGGCCGGCTGATTCGGCAGTAAACAGCACACGCCCGGCATATTCGTCGAGGAAGCGTCGCAGCTTGCCCAGCGGTTCGCTCGCTTTGGCCTCGATTGCCAGTTCCGGCAGGGCCTGCGCGGTGAAGCGTTCGCGGCCGATGCCAGGCTCGACATCCTGTTGGCTGGCGACCACACGCGGCCAGAGCTTGAGCCGAGCGAAGCAGTCCTCCACCGGCATGAACAGTTCGGCCGGCGGCAGCAGCGGTCGCTCGGGGTCGACGCGGCGTTCTTCGTAGCGATTGCGAACGTCGCTCCAGAACTGCTCGGCGGCCTGCTCGATGCCGGGCAGGGAGAACACCTGGCTGTCTTCAGGCAGGTAGTCGAAAAGCGTCGCGGTTTCTTCGTAGAACAGCGGTAGGTAATACTCGATGCCCGCTGGGGTGATGCCGGTAGAGAGGTCCTGGTAGATCGGGCAGCGGCGGAAGTCGACGTCGAAACGCTCGCGGAAACGCGCGCGGAAGCCGGTGACTGCCTCCTTCTTCAGGGGGAACTCGCGTGCTGGCAACAGGCGGATCGACTCGACCTTGTCGATCGAGCGCTGGTTCTCCGGATCGAAGGTGCGCAGTGTCTCGATCTCGTCATCGAACAGGTCGATGCGGTAGGGCAGGGGGCTGCCCATGGGGAACAGGTCGATCAACGCGCCGCGCACGGCGAACTCGCCGTGCTCGTACACGGTGTCCACGCAGCGATAGCCGGCTGCTTCCAGTCGCAGGCGCATCTGCTCCACATCCAGCTTCTGCCCGACGTCCAGCACCAGGCTCGAACCCAGCAGGAAGCGCTTTGGCGCCAGCCTGTGTAGGGCGGTGGTGATTGGCACTACCAGCACGCCGTGGCTCAGCTCCGGTAGCTGGTAGAGGGCGGCAATGCGCTGGGAGACGATGTCCTGGTGCGGCGAGAAGATGTCGTAGGGCAGCGTTTCCCAGTCAGGAAAATGCAATACCGCCAGCTGTGGCGCGAAGAAGGCGAGTTCTTCCTGCAGGCGCTCGGCGCTTTGGCTGTCGGCAGTGAGCAGGAGCGTGAAGCGTTTGGCGTTGCTGGCTGCTTCGGCAATCGCCAGGCTTAGCGCAGCTCCTGGAAGATTGCCCCAATGTTGCTTGCCGCTGGCGGCAGGCAGGGGGGGAAGGCGCAAGACGGACACGAGTGGGCGTGGCTCCGATCAAAAAATAGGCCGCCGGGATTGTAACTATCGAGGCGCTCGGCTGTCAGTGTTTCGTCCGCTGCAGATTGCCGGCGCTAGGGTGCGTCGTCATAATGTAGCCCCTTTTCTCAGCCCCTACATGTTGGAAGGAACTGCCCGTGACTCAGAAGCCCGACCAGTGTCTTGGTGAATGGATTGACCGCGAAGCCCTCGCCGAAGCGATGATTCCGCTGATTGGTCAGCTGTACCGCAACAACAACGTGGTGACTTCGATCTACGGCCGTGGCCTGATCAATCGTTCGGTTATCGCCATCCTCAAGGCACACCGTTTCGCCCGTCACCGCATCGCCGACGAAACCGAGCTGTCGGTGCACGACACCTTCCAGATCCTCAAGACGATGAGCGAAATGAACCTGGGCGCCGCTTCGGTGGACCTGGGCAAGCTGGTCGCCAAGTACAAGGAAGTGGGCAACGGTCGCAATCTTGAGCAGTTCGTCCGTGAAGAGCTGGCTGAGGTGGCCGACAAGCGTCACGCCGCAGCTGGTCACAAAGGCACTGACGTGGTTCTCTACGGTTTCGGCCGTATCGGCCGTCTGCTGGCGCGTATCCTGATCGAGAAAACCGGTGGTGGCGACGGCCTGCGCCTGCGCGCCATCGTCGTGCGCAAGGGCGCGGACAACGATCTGGTCAAGCGTGCCAGCCTGCTGCGTCGCGACTCGGTGCATGGTCCTTTCGATGGCACCATCACCATCGACGAAGAGAACAGCACCATCACCGCCAACGGCAACCTGATCCAGGTGATCTACTCCAACGATCCGTCCTCGGTGGATTACACCCAGTACGGCATCGAAAACGCACTGCTTGTCGACAACACTGGCAAGTGGCGTGACGCCGAAGGCCTGGGTCAGCACCTCAAGTGCCCGGGTGTTGCTCGCGTCGTATTGACCGCGCCGGGCAAGGGTGAGCTGAAGAACATCGTGCATGGCATCAACCATGGCGACATCACCGCCGATGACAAGATCATCTCCGCTGCATCCTGCACCACCAACGCCATCGTGCCGGTGCTCAAGGCGGTGAACGATCAGTACGGTATCGTCAACGGTCACGTGGAAACGGTGCATTCGTACACCAACGACCAGAACCTGATCGACAACTTCCACAAGGGCAGTCGTCGTGGTCGCAGCGCTGCGCTGAACATGGTGATCACCGAAACGGGTGCCGCCACCGCTGCGGCCAAGGCGCTGCCGGTGCTCAAAGGCAAGCTGACTGGCAACGCGATCCGCGTCCCGACGCCGAACGTGTCCATGGCAATTCTCAACCTGAACCTGGAGAAGGCCACCAGTCGCGAAGAGATCAACGAGTACCTGCGCCAGATGGCCATGCACTCGGATCTGCAGAAACAGATCGACTTCGTCAACTCGCAGGAAGTTGTATCCACTGATTTCGTCGGATCGCGCCATGCCGGCGTGGTGGATGCCGAAGCGACCATTTGCAACGACAACCGTGTCGTGCTTTACGTCTGGTATGACAACGAGTTCGGCTACAGCTGTCAGGTCGTGCGGGTGATGGAAGACATGGCAGGGGTTAACCCGCCAGCCTTCCCGCGCTAAACGCTGCGGACGGTGAAATCGAAACGGGAGCCTCGGCTCCCGTTTCGCTTTTCTGGGCGGTAGTAATAGCGCGAGCTGCCGGGGTTGAGCGGCCGAGCGGTGGGCTCGATTTCGTGCGCCGCTAATTTTGCTTCTCTTGTTTCGAGTCAAAAATCCGCAATGCTTGGGTGGTCAGTCAAGGTCCGCGACCTCTATAATCGGGCGGATTTTTTACCTGGGTCCGCGACATGGTGTCGCGTCAATAACGTATTGGCGCGCGCGGCGCAATCCTACTTTGCGCCATGCCGCTGGGCCTGCAAAAAAAGCTTTCTAAAATCAGTGGTTAGGCAAACCGATGATCAATATAAAACGAGGGCTTGATTTGCCCATAGCCGGTGCGCCGGCGCAGCGTATCGAGGCCGGCAGGCCCGTGCGCAGCGTCGCCGTCGTCGGCTTCGACTATCCGACCATGAAGCCGACCATGGCTGTTCAGGTCGGTGATCGGGTTAAGCTGGGGCAGATCCTTTTTTCCGACAAGAAGTCCGAAGGCGTGCATTACACCGCGCCCGGCGCCGGTGTCGTCAGTGCAGTTCACCGCGGCGAAAAGCGCGTGCTGCAATCGGTGGTCATCGATCTCGAGGGCGATGAAGAGGTCACCTTCACGAGCTATTCGCCAGCCCAGCTGGATGGTCTGAGCGGCGAGCAGGTGCGTGAAAACCTGCAGCAGTCAGGCCTGTGGACCGCGCTGCGCACGCGCCCGTTCAGCAAGGTGCCGGCCGTCGATGCCACGCCTGCCTCGATTTTCGTGACCGCGATCGACACGCATCCGCTGGCAGCCGATCCGGCGATCATCATCGCTGAACAGCCTGAAGCCTTTGAAGCCGGACTCAAGGTCCTGACTAATCTGGCCAAGGTGTTCCTGTGCAAGGCGCCAAATGCCTCGTTGCCAGGCGAGTCCCTGGCCAAGGTTCAGGTCGAAAGCTTCAACGGTCCGCATCCTGCCGGGCTGGCTGGTACTCACATCCATTTCCTTGACCCGGTAAGCGCCAGCAAAAGCGTCTGGACCATCGGTTATCAGGACGTGATTGCCGTGGGCAAGCTGTTCACCAGTGGGCGTTTGTCGGTGGAGCGCGTTGTCGCTCTGGCCGGCCCGGTGGTCGAGCAGCCACGTCTGGTACGTGCCCGTCTCGGTGCCAACCTCGACGAACTGACCGCCGGTGAGCTGCAACCCGGAGCCAATCGCGTCGTTTCCGGCTCGCTGCTGGGTGGTCGTACCGCCCATGGTGCGTTCGCCTACCTTGGTCGATACCACCAGCAGGTTTCCTGCCTGCGTGAGGGCAAGGAGCGCGAGATGCTCCATTACATGCGCCCGGGCGTCGACAAGCATTCGATTCTCAACATCTATATATCCAAGCTGATGGCCGGCAAGAAGTTCGCCTTCTCGACCTCCACCAATGGCAGCCCACGGGCTATGGTGCCGGTAGGTAACTACGAAGAGGTCATGCCGCTGGACGTCCTGCCGACCCAGTTGCTGCGTGCACTGATCGTGGGTGACACCGAAGTGGCGCAGAAACTCGGTTGCCTGGAGCTGGATGAAGAAGATCTGGCGCTGTGCAGCTATGTCTGTGCCGGGAAATACGAATACGGCCCGATCCTGCGGGACAATCTGACCCGCATCGAGAAGGAGGGTTAAGGCATGGGCATTCGCGCATTCCTCGACAAGATCGAGCATCATTTCGAAAAAGGCGGCAAGTACGAGAAGTGGTACGCGCTTTACGAAGCGGCCGACACCTTCCTCTATCGTCCCGGTAGCGTCACCAAGACCACCGCTCACGTGCGCGACGGCATCGACCTCAAGCGCATGATGATCACCGTCTGGATGTGTACCTTCCCGGCGATGTTCTTCGGCATGTGGAACACCGGCTACCAGGCCAACCTGATCTTCGC
>DNMQ01000206.1 GCA_003488145.1 Pseudomonas sp. | reverse complement strand
TCTATAGCTTCCACATGCCGTTGTTCTTCTTCCTTTCCGGCTTGTTTTTTTTCGATTCGCTGCAAAAGCGGGGTAGGGGCGGCCTGATCATCAACAAGGTGGATACGATCGTTTATCCATTCATTGTCTGGTCCTTGCTGCAAGGGCTGTTCGAAGTCGTCCTGTCTAATTACACCAATGGTCAGGTCACCTTGACTGAGGTGTTCTCGTTGCTATGGATGCCGCGTGCCCAGTTCTGGTTCCTTTATGCGCTGTTCCTAGTGTTTCTGGTCTGCACGTTCCTGTATGCGAAAGCCGATCGCCGATACTTTCTACCGTTCGTGGTGCTGTTCGGGGTCCTGTTCGTCTTCCAGCAGGAACTGACGATCAACAACATGACGCGCTTCATCCTGGGGAATACGGTGTTCTTCGCGCTGGGCGTCTGGTTCAACGAAGTTAAGGCTTTTTTCCTGGCACGCTACACGCAATTAACCGTGTTTTTCGGTGCCTTGTTCATTATTGGCCAGTATCTGTTTCATATCACATTTGGCATGAATTACACCGACGGCGGTTTGCCGGTGCTGGCTCTGGCAACGATATCCATCTTTTTTATGGTCGCGCTTTCGATGTGGCTTGGACAATTCCGTGTCGACTGGTTTCTGTTTATCGGCGCGTCCTCGATGACGATCTACCTCATGCATATCCTTGCCGGGAGCGGCGTGCGGGTGATTCTCAGCAAGTTCCTAGGCATCGACTCGATTGCTGCACATCTCGTGGTCGGCACACTGATTGGGCTCGTTGCTCCGCTGCTGGCTCAGATCGTGATCAATCGTTTCAACCTGCACTTCCTGCTTACTCCGCCCAAGCGAATCTCCGCTTCGCATCTGCGTATGCGCAAGGCCGTGGCGTGATGCGCATCCGCTAGGTCCTCCCGACAGCCGCCAGAAGATACTGGCGGTCAGTCGGGCTCAGGTGCGGGTTCAGCCGCAGCTGACGCGTTCTATGGTCAGATTTGCGTCAGTATTGAGGTTCAGTCTCTGGGAGTTGTACTCCAGTGTAACGACGTCATCGGGCCGAAGTATTCGGGCTACATCGGCACCTGCCTTGTCCCTCGCCTGTTCCAGTAAATCGGGGGTCGCGACCTTGCCGACAAGGTTGCTCACCGCCTCTGAATTGCATTTGCCGTGTTGCTGGGTATTGGCTTGCTGGGCATTGTCGTCCGGGGTTGCAGTGGTTTGGCACCCACTTGCCAATGCTGCTCCCAGTGCTATCGATGCGAGAAAGCTGATTCGGTACACGAGTTCTCCTTTTGGTCGGTTCGCCGAGCGCAACTATTATCAGAATTGCGAGCGGGTCAGTAAGGCGATTGAGATAACTGGCAGCTGTATTCGCCTGGAGCCTAAAAAAGAGGCTATGGGGCGGGAACCGAAGCGGCGTCATTTCGTCTTATTGCTTGATGGCGCTTTGCAATCCTGGCTGAAGAAAAACAAGGAGTTTCCGCTATGTTTACCTCCCCGTTACTCAAGCGTATCGCTACCGTACTGGCTGCTTTGCATATCCTGTTGGTGGCACAGATTCCCATGGCGCAGGCTGCCATGATCGGAACGCCGGAAGTGGTCGCCGAGCATCAGCAGCAAGTCGACAGACAGCAGTTGCTGACCATGCTGGAAGATGAGGACGTGCAAAAAAAGCTCGAGTCTATGGGCGTTGAGCGTGACCAAGTGGAAAAGCGTATCAACAGTCTGACCGCCGCAGAGCTGGCGCAATTCAACCAGCAGCTTGACCAAGCGCCGGCAGGCGCTGGTGTGGTTGGTGTGATCGTGCTGTTTCTGGTGATCTTCATCATCACCGACATGCTCTGCGCGACCAACATCTTCAACTTCGTCAACTGCATCAACCGTTGAGCCTGCGGTTAGCCCTGCTTGTATTGATCGGCCTGCTCGGGGCCTGTGCTCGTACGACAGTGACGCTTGTCGACGCCTCGCACCTCCCCGTTCGGGCCGAGTTGGCTGATGTACCGTTCTATCCGCAGGAAGACTTCCAATGCGGGCCCGCTGCGCTGGCCACGATGCTGTCGCAACGGGGAATTGACGCGACGCCCGATGCATTGGTCGAGCAGGTTTACATCCCTCAGCGCAAGGGCAGTCTACAGGTGGAAATGGTGGCTGCTGCTCGCTCCGCCGGGCTGCTGGTCTACCCGCTGCGACCTCGTCTGGAGGATGTATTGACCGAGATCGCTTCGGGTAATCCGGTGCTTGTGTTGCAAAACCTAGCATTCGATCGATGGCCGCAGTGGCATTTTGCCGTGGTGGTGGGATTCGATCTTGAGCGGCAGAAGATCATCTTGCGTTCCGGTACCACGGAACGATGGGTTGGTGGATTTCGCGAGTTCGAACGATCCTGGGCCAAAGGCGGCCGTTGGGCTGTGCTCACCCTGACACCGGATCAGATTCCAGAGACTGCGCAGGAGGCCGTTTGGCTTCGCAGCGCCAGTGATATGGAGGAGGTCGGACAACGGCGGGGTGCCCGGCAGGCATACGATGCCGCTACGGCGCGCTGGGGGTCAGCGCTGGCGTACTTCGCCTTGGCTAACAGCCAGTACGGTTCGGGTGAGATACACGCTGCGGAGGCATCGTTGCGTGCCAGCGTGCGCGTGGACCAGAGGTTCGCGATCGGTTGGTTCAATCTGTCGCAGGTAATGGCCGAGCAGGGCTGCATCTCGGAGGCCCGGCAGGCTCGAGCCTGTTCGGCCCGACTTGCACCGGGTGATGACCGTCTAAAGGCGCCTTTGCCGGCTGCCGCAGAGCAGGCGGCTCGGCAATGCGCTCCGCCACCGTCGTGCCCGCTGCCTGTTCACTAGAACCCGATTCGGTCGCGCAGACTGTAGTACATGGCGCCGAGAGCGCTGAGCGGCGCCTGGAAGCGCTGACCGCCTGGGAACGGGTAATGCGGCAGGCTGGCGAAAGCATCGAAACGCTCGGCCTGGCCGCTCAGTGCTTCGGCGATCACTTTGCCTGCGACGTGGGTGTAGGTGACGCCGTGACCGCTGCAGCCTTGAGAGTAATAGATGTTGCTTCCCAGTCGCCCGACTTGCGGTAGGCGCGACAGCGTGAGCAGGAAGTTGCCCGTCCAGGCGTAGTCGACTTTCACATTCGCCAGCTGTGGGAATGTTTTTAACATCTTCGGTCGGATGATCGAGGTGACATCAGCTGGATCTCGCGCACCATAAACGACCCCACCTCCGTAGATGAGGCGCTTGTCTGCCGAGAGTCGATAGTAGTCGAGCAGATAGTTGCAGTCCTCGACGCAGTAATCCTGGGGCAGAAGGCTGCGAGCGAGTTCCTCGTCAAGAGGCTCGGTAGCTATCACCTGGGTTCCGCAAGGCATCGATTTTGCCGCCAGTTCAGGGATCAGGCCGCCTAGGTACGCATTGCCTGCCACCACCACGAACCTAGCGCGAATACTCCCATCAGGCGTGTGCACTACCGGCTGCTCGCCGCGCTCGACGCGGATCGCTGG
>DNMQ01000460.1:3145-6899 GCA_003488145.1 Pseudomonas sp. | reverse complement strand
GAAGAAGCGCCCGACGTGCTGGCCGTTCTCGGTGATCTCGAACAGGCGCACTTCCGGATGCCAGCCGTCGAAGCCCTCCAGCTCGTGAATCTCGATGCCGTACAGGCGCTGGACGATACAGAACAGCCCGGACAGCACCTTGTCGATCGGGAAGTAGGCGCGCAGTTCTTCCTGGTTCAGGCTGTAGCGCTGCTGGCGCAGCTTCTCGGCGTAGTAGCCGAGGTCCCAGCTCTGCAGATCGTCCAGACCCTGCTCGGCGGCGAAGGCGCGCAGTTCGGCCAGGTCACGCTCGGCGAACGGCTTGCTGCGTACCGCCAGGTCGCGCAGGAAGCTCAGCACCTGTTCGGTGGATTCGGCCATCTTGGTCGCCAGCGACAGTTCGGCGAAGTTGCCGTAGCCCAGCAGGCCGGCCAGCTCGTGGCGCAGCTCGAGGATCTCGGCCATCACCGGACCGTTGTCGAACTGTCCGGCATTCGGGCCCTGGTCCGAGGCGCGGGTGCAGTAGGCGGTGTAGACCTCCTCGCGCAGGTCGCGGTTGTCGGCGTAGGTCATCACCGCGTAGTAGCTCGGGAATTCCAGGCTGATCAGCCAGCCGTCGAGGCCCTTGGCCTTGGCTGCCTCGGCCATCTGCGCCTTGGCCGAATCGGTGATGCCGGCCAGCAGGCTTTCGTCGGTGATGTGCCGGGTCCAGGCCTGGGTCGCGTCCAGCAGCTGGTTGGAAAACTTGCTGCCCAGCTCGGCGAGCTTCATCTGGATGGCACCGAAGCGCTGCTGCTCCACCGGCGGCAGGTCGATACCGGACAAGCGGAAGTCACGCAGCGAATGCTCAAGGATGGTCTTTTGCGCCACTTCGAAGCCAGCCGCTGCGGGGTTTGCAGCCAGTGCCTGGTAGGCCTCGAACAGGTCGCGGTTCTGTCCGAGTTCGGTGTAGTAGGCCGACAGCTTGGGCAGGCAGGCCTCATAGGCGGTGCGCAATTCCGGGCTGTTGCACACGGAATTGAGATGACCGACCGGCCCCCAGGCCCGCGCGAGGCGATCGTTCAGCTCGTCGAGGCCGACCACCAGGGTTTGCCAGTCGAGGCTCTCGGCCGGGCGGCTGAGCAGTTCCTGGATCGCCACTCGGTTGTCACCGAGGATGGTGTCGATGGCCGGCTCGACGTGCTCCGGGCGAATCTCGGAATAGGGCGGCAGGTCGAATTCTTGCAGCAGGGGATTGTTCGCGCTCACGGGGACACCTTGTGACGAAGAGGATTGCAGGCCGCTCACTGGAGCGAGGCTGGACACGCCAGCGCGCAGGCAGATGTCCTAGATGGACGCGCTGCCGCGCTTTTTCAACGCCGGGCGACGAAACGCGCCGCCGGGCAAGCAGCCGGTAGTTAACTCTGACCACGCCAGGCGGCATGCTGCTCAGGCCCTGGTTCACCGCGGCAATGCCGACCATCTTAATTACAATCGGCCCTTCCCGCAGCCAAAGAGGTTTCTATCGTGGCAATACGCAGCTACCACAACAGCACTCCACAACTGGGCGAGCGCGTGTTCGTCGACGACTCCGCAGTGGTCATCGGCGATGTCGAGATCGGCGCCGACAGCTCGGTCTGGCCGCTGACGGTGATTCGCGGCGACATGCACCGCATCCGCATCGGCGCGCGCTCGAGCATTCAGGACGGCAGCGTGCTGCACATCACCCATGCCGGGCCGTACAACCCGGATGGCTTCCCGCTGACCATCGGCGACGAAGTCACCGTCGGCCACAAGGTCACCCTACACGGCTGCACTCTGGGCAATCGCATCCTGGTCGGTATGGGCTCGATCGTGATGGACGGCGCTGTGGTCGAGGATGAAGTGATTATCGGCGCCGGCAGCCTGGTGCCGCCGGGCAAGACGTTGGAAAGCGGCTTTCTCTACGTTGGCAGCCCGGTAAAGCAGGCCCGTCCGCTGACCGAAAAGGAGCGCAGCTTCTTCAGCTACACCGCCGGCAACTACGTGAAGCTCAAGGATCAGCACCTCGCCGAGCGCGCCTGATCCGGCTTACTTGGCGAACAGCTGACTCATGTCCTTGAACGCCTTGAATTCCAGGGCGTTGCCGCAGGGGTCGAGCAGGAACATGGTCGCCTGCTCGCCTACCTGGCCCTGGAAGCGCACATAGGGCTCGATGACGAAGCGCGTGCCGCGCGCCTTCAGCCGCTCGGCCAGTGCCTCCCATTGTTCCCAGCCAAGCACCACGCCGAAATGCGGCACCGGCACGTCGTGGCCGTCCACCGGGTTGCTATGCGCCGCCTCCTGATGCGGCATCTTCGGCGCTTCGTGGATCACCAGCTGGTGGCCGAAGAAATCGAAATCCACCCAGTGTTCGCTGCTGCGGCCCTCGGCGCAGCCGAACGCCTCGCCGTAGAAGGTGCGGGCGGCGGCCAGATCGTGGACGGGAATGGCAAGGTGGAAGGGCGAAAGCGTCATAGATGGCACTCCTGAGCATGGGACGCTTCGAGTCTAGAGCCTTTTTCCACCGATCGGCCTACGCTCAGCAGAACAGAGACGAAAGGAGAGCCGTCGATGCGCGCCATGTTGCTGGAACAGATTGGCCAACCGTTGCAGCTGCGCGAAGTGCCCGAGCCGCAAGCGGGGCCAGGGGAGCTGCGGGTCAAGGTACTGGCCTGCGGCGTGTGCCGCACCGACCTGCACGTGGTGGATGGCGAATTGCCGGAGGTGCCGCTGCCGATCATCCCGGGTCACGAGATTGTCGGCCGCGTCGATGCGCTGGGCGAAGGCGTCAGTGGCTTCGAGCTGGGCCAGCGGGTCGGTATTCCCTGGCTCGGGCATACCTGCGGCACCTGCGGCTATTGCCAGCACGCCGAGGAAAACCTCTGCGACGCGCCGCAGTTCACTGGTTACACCCGGCCCGGCGGCTATGCCGAATACGTCGTGGCCGACGCGCGCTTCGCCTTCGACCTTGGCGAGGAGGGCGACGCCGTGGCGCTGGCGCCACTGCTCTGTGCCGGGCTGATCGGCTGGCGTTCGCTGGTCAAGGCCGGTGATGGCAAGCGCCTCGGGCTGTACGGCTTCGGCGCCGCGGCGCATATCGTCATGCAGGTGGCGCGTTGGCAGGGGCGCGACGTGTATGCCTTCAGCCGCCCGGGCGATGTGGCCGCGCAGGATTTCGCTCGTTCGCTGGGTGCGGTTTGGGCCGGGGATTCAGGGGAGCTGCCACCGGTGCCACTGGATGCTGCGATCATCTATGCACCGGCCGGCGAACTGGTGCCGGCTGCCTTGCGTGCCGTGCGCAAGGGCGGGCGGGTGGTCTGCGCCGGCATCCACATGAGCGACATTCCGAGCTTCCCCTACGACATCCTCTGGCAGGAGCGCGAGCTGGTCTCGGTGGCCAACCTGACCCGTCAGGACGGCCTGGATTTCTTCCCGGTCGCCGCGCAGGTCGGCATTCATACCGAAACCCATGCCTATCCGCTGGAACAGGCCAACCAGGCGCTGGATGATCTGCGCCATGGGCGCTTCCAGGGTGCGGCAGTGCTGGTGCCCTGACGGGGCGGCGTGATGAAACGGTGGAAAATCGCTGCGCGAGTGTTCCACCCTACGAGGCATCGGCATGAGTTCTCGTAGGGTGGAAAACGGTGCAGCCTTTTCAACCGGATGGCCGAGCCCTCAAACGAAAAACCCCGCCGAGGCGGGGTTTGTTCAGCGCAACGCGGTCACGGTCAGAAGGCCGGAACGACGGCACCCTTGTACTTTTCCTCGATGAACT